>JABURN010000080.1 GCA_014762585.1 Methylophaga sp. | reverse complement strand
TAATTATCTTGGAAACTCAACCGGGCCCGGGATATCAGCGCCCAGTGTCTGGCTGACGATCGACTCGGCCTCCCTCTGCCCCCGAGCCAAGGCTTCTTCCTGACTCATGCCGGGTTTGAACGGTTCCACAGGAGGATGCTCCACATCACCACGTTTGAGGTAGAGCGTCTGGGTCGGGAAAGCAAACTCAACTTCAAGTTGTTTGGCAAGGCGCAAAATATCCAGCAGAAAGCGATGTCTTTCACGCAGTTCGGTACTCCAGTCCGGCGTTGCCCAGAACACATAAACCAGAATATTCAATGAGGCTGCGCCGTATTCATTGAAATAGACATGATAATAATCCTTACGCATGTAGGGGTGCAGCTGAATGATCTTGCGGATACCTTCGCAGAAGGCTTCGATTCGCTCCGGCCCCGTGTCGTAAGTAACCGACAATACGTGCTTCATCCGGCGGAACCGGCGGGCGCCCATATTATCAATCTTGGTGGTAGTCAGAATCGAGTTGGGCATCGTGACCAGCGAGTTGTAAAAAGTTCTTACCCTTGTGCTGCGGAAACCGACCTGTTCCACAGTGCCTTCGATATCGCCAATCACCACCCAGTCGCCGATGCTGAACGGACGGTCGAGCAGTACGGTCACCGACCCGAAAAAGTTACCCAGCAAGTCCTTCGCCGCCAGTGCGAAGGCCAGACCGCCCAGGCCGAGGCCTGCGAGCAGACTGGTGACATCAATATTGAGATTATCTGCGGCAAAGACGATACCGATCACCACCACAAACACTTTGAGGCTCTTGCTGACCATCGGAACCAGCAGATCATCAAACTTGTTATGGGTTTTCAGTGCCCGGCCAGTCCACAAGGCATCAAAGATATCAACGATGCGGAAGGCACTCCAGATACCGGACAGAGACACCAGGAGCTTGACCGCTACCAAGAGAATGACGAGCGCGGTATCGGGCAGACCCAGAACGTTGAGCCCCGACCACCACATCAAAGCCATCGCCATCAGGCCCAATGGGCGTAATACATTGCTGTCCAGCGTTTCAAACGCCGGATGTTGTTTCTGCCAGCGGCTGACATTCACTTTGAGAATCCAGGCCAGCACCTTGTCAGCGATAGAGCCGACCACAATGATCAGAAACAGCCCGACCCACTGCCAGTATTCAAGTAAAAAGCCCTGCTTCAATACCGCTGGCATTTGCGCGCGCAACTGTACACTGGCGGGCAGTGAGACGTTGCCTTCTTCGCCCTCGGCAAAGCTCTGCTCCTGCGTCAGCACATCAAAAATCGCCGGAATTCTGTCCACCGTTTTACTACTGAACAACCAGTTGTTCTGGTCATTGATTCGCAGCACCACATTGCCGGCTTCACTGCGTAGCAGGGTGTATTGTTCCAGTTTAGGACTGGCCGGAATGTCTTCCAGCTTGGGTATCTCGCCAAGTTGAATAACGCTGAACAACAGACGCGCCGTCTGCTGACCACGCTCATCCTGAATCAGTGGGCTGACTTTGGATAAATCCAGTGTCGCTATCGCTTTATCGATCGCCTCATCATCGCCGGTGGCGACCCGGGTCATCGCATTGATGAACTGTTTGACCGTCGCCTGAGGATTGGGCAGACGCACTGCTGGCTGAGCCGTTTCAGTATTATTTTTATTGGTATTGGCTTGTTGAGTGGTAGCGGCAGCGCCGGGATAAACACCTGCATGAGCCGTTAAGCTCATCAGCAGGAGCAGGAACAACCATTGTTTCATGCCAGGTTCAACTCCATTTCCGGATCAGGTGAGTAACCGGCGATGGTCTCTACGGCCTGTTTCCACTCGCTGCTGGACAGGAGTTCTTCACGCGGCATGGCATGACGACCATGCAGACGCACCAGTCTGGCATGACGCAATGGATCCGGTTTGATATTGAGACCGTCGATGACTTCGACCACACTTCCCGGGTTATTACAGACCAGCACCATATCGCAACCGGCCTCCAGGGCCGCTTCAGCCCGTTCCAATGGACCGCCGACAATGGCTGCGCCTTCCATGCTGAGATCATCACTCAGAATAGCCCCCTGAAAACCGAAGCGCTCCCTTAACACTTCCTGTAACCAGAAGCGGGAGAACCCCGCAGGCAGTTCATCACTCTGCTCATAAACGATATGTGCCGGCATGATGCCTGCCAGCTCTTTCTGGCACAGCTGCGCAAATGGCAGCATATCGGCCTGCAGCATATCTTCGAAATAACGGTTATCAACCGGCAGGCCGAGATGGGAGTCGACTTCCACTGCGCCATGGCCGGGGAAATGTTTGCCTACTGCCGACATCCAGGCTCTGCGCATACCATGGATATAGGCCCGGGCAATATCGATAACCGCCTTCGGATCACGATGAAAAGCGCGATCTCCAATCACTTCACTGACTCCATAGTCGAGATCCAGTACCGGTGCAAAACTGAAATCAACGCCAACCGCACGCAATTCAGCCGCCATGAGCCAGCCGGTCTGCTCGGCACGTTCCCGTGTCAGTTGTGGATGCTGATGAAATTCCTTGCCAATGGCGGCCACCGGTGGCAAACGGGTAAAGCCTTTACGAAAGCGCTGAACGCGCCCCCCTTCATGGTCAACAGCTATCAACAGGTGTGGTTGTCGCAGGGCATGAATCTCGCTGCACAGCGACTCTATCTGGCTGGCAGTTTCAAAATTACGGCTGAACAAAATCACACCGCCGACCAGCGGATGTTGCAGAATCTCTTTCTCTTCCTGACTCAGCGTGGTGCCGAGCAGATCGACCATCATCGGCCCTAGCGTCATATCTTTTGAACCCTATTCATGAATCCAGACTTTAAGCCCCGGTTCAACCCGGTCGAATAAAGTCAGCAGATCCTGATTATGCATGCGGATACAGCCATGGGAGAGAGGCTGTCCCATCGGCGCCGATTCCGGACAACCGTGGATGTATATATAACGCCGCATTGTATCAACATTTCCCAGGCGGTTTCTGCCGATTTCCAGTCCACTCAGCCACAGGATCCGGGTCAGAATCCAGTCCCGTTGCGGAAATTGCTCTGCCAGCCTGGGGTTATAGATCTCCCCGGTAGGACGCCTGCCGACAAAAACGGCATTGTCTGGCTGTCCGTGACCAATCAAGGCCCGAATCTGATGCCAGCCCCGCGGCGTGCATCCGCTGCCATTGGCTTCCCCTGCACCGTTAAGTGCAGTGGATACAGCAGCAGTAAATACGCAGCGTTCATCCTGCCAGAGACGGCAGACCTGCTCGGGTAAGGAAATTTCCAGCCATTCAGACGGTGAGAATTGACTCATTAGCGTTCGGTTCTAGAATGCTTGAATTATCCAGTCACGATAGCAAAGCCGGCTTTGGATTGCGACTGTCAGAACCTGTCAGCCTGAGCGGCCAGTTTCACGCCCCAGCTGGTGTAAAGCCTGGCCAGAGTGAGAACCAGCGAACTGAACAAGGCGATAGCCAGAAACCAGTCTGCGAGAGATTGTTTGGGCAGCCTTTCCTCGACGATCAAAGCCTGATACTGCTGACGGTGGATTTCCTCAATCGCAGCAGCGAACTCTTTGAGGGAACCAGCCTCGAAAGCCTGGTACGGCGTCGTCAGCTTTTTAAAAAACGTATGTAATTTGCGCTCCGGCATCTCCAGCCACAGCAGATTATCATCAGCCTGCTCGTCCAGTGTCATGCCTCTGACAGTTCGCAGGTAAATCCAGTATAAATTGATCCGCATTTCGGCAAGGCGCTGCTGCAGCTGCGCTTTTTCACTGGCATCCAGTATCACACCGCCATCTGAGATCAGCAGGATATTACGCGACCCGCGGTAAGCCTCGCCCTCGAACATGGCTGCGGCTTTGCTGAGCGCCTGAAAAATATCGGTTTTTGATAAACCTTTGCCTAAAGCACCCGCCTCAATGGTGGCCAGAATCGCATCCCGGTTATAGCTCAATGGCAGAATTTCAGTGGCACGGGTACTGAACAGGATATAACCGAAGCGGTCATCAGGGCGGCGTTTAACGAACTCCAGCAGGTAATCGCCCGATACCGTGCGTTTACTGCGGGTGGAGAAGGCTTCTATCGGCAGAGTGTTTCGTGGCGGGCGGGCAAAAATATCGTCCATACTGCGACTGCGATCCAGCAAAATCACAAACTCAGCCCCCTGCCGGCTGCGCTCAATAATTCGCTCAGGAATATGAGGTCCGGCCAGCGCCAGTAACAGCGAGGCAATCAGCAATGAGGACAGCAATTTGAATAATAATGTGACAACCTGAGAGAGCCGGTCATGCGGCAACATCGCCTGCCATGCAACCGTTTTATCAGTGTTGTGACTGAACCACGGCAACAATACCAGCGGCATCAGCCACAACAGCATAGGCGTCTCCCAACTGAGCATCAGCGAGAGGCCTGTCGATAAAAAATGTTGCGGTTCCTGTACTGCATAGTCAGCTCCCGCTAAGGTGGCTGTTAGCCGCTAGTCATCGGTTCGAATAAACCAGCCGTAGGGTAGATAGACCAGCAGAATCAAAGCCAAAGCAATGGCGGAAAACCAGGCATAGAGATCGTAGTCGATAGTCTGCGGCCTGGTTTCGGACACTTTACGAATCGCATCGACCAGTTTGCCTGGCTTGGTCGGTGACGACACATACTCAAAGCCGACCCGATCCGCCAGCGTCTGCAAGTGGGACTTTTTCTGTGAAGAGAGATGCTCAGTCCGGGCCTTGGGCACATTCGTTGTGGTGTCAGAACGAAGCGAGGCATACACATCCTGATGCATCACATCATTGACACCCCAGACCCCTTCTATTTCGCCCTGCTCGTTGGTTTTGGGGATAGGTAACAAATCCTCACCACCGACCCCGACGATCACACCATGAATTTCGCCCGGCTTACCATCAAACTTGGGAAACAGGGACTCATGCAAGGGCGGTGACTCATGTCCATCGGTCACAAACACAATTGTGGGTTCCGGTTCAATTTCCTTAGCCTGACGAATGGCAGTATAGACAGCTTTGGAGACCTCACTGGAACGTGCCCAGGCCATATGCGGATCAAACTGATTCAGCATCTGTGTCAAATCATGATAGCTGTTACAGACCTCGACCGGGTTCATCAGGATAAGACTTCTGGCCTCGCTGAAAATAGCCAGACCGGCATGGGCACCACAGGGCATATCCAGAAAGGTCCGGCGAGTAAATTCCTTGGCCCAGTCCAGACGGCTCACGGTTTCACCATTCACTGTGGCGTCCTGCACATTCATGCTGTCGGTGATATCAATCACAAACAGGGCATCCATAATTTTCACATCACGCTGAATATGCGGCATCCACAGGGCTGCCATCACCAGCAACAGGGCCACTACCATGATGATGGCCGTCAGCGTGATGCGCTTTTGATAGCTCAGCCTCATGGTAGATCAACCTTGAAGGCTTTACTCTCAATCGAGCGCTGACTGCTGATCACGTTTTTTTCAAAATCTTCGTTATTGGCCGGATCTTCCGGCACCACGCGCAGCGCAATCTCCAGGTTGTAGCGGGCACTCCACATCTGCGGTTCCAATGCCAGGGCACTGCGGTAATCCTGTTTGGCAAGCTCAATCAGCGGGATTTGTCTGCCATCTGAACTGGTCAGCTTGAGTGCTTCACGCAGATTGATATTGCCACGATTAAAATAGGCCAGTGGTAACAGTCCCGCATCGGCTTCTCCCAGCACCTGAGTCAGTTCTTCCAATGCTTCGTCATGCTTTTGCTGACGCTCGAGCATATTCGCATGAGCAAACCGGGCACGCGGGTCATCGGGGACGGTGTCAAAGGCTTCCGGTTCGCTGATATAGGCGTTGACCTGCTGTGCCTGCCACAGTTTAACCCCAGTGATCACAGCCAGCACGGCACTGCCGATAATCAACAGAACCAGTAACCAACGGGCTAGAACCAAAAATTTATTCATGAGCTTTTTTCACTCCCCAGAAAGTGTAAACGTGGGATGCTGCCAACAGCAGTACTGCCAGCAAGGCGAGCCATAACAAGGCATCGGTTTTAGGCTCGTGAGGCAGGGTTTCCTCGACAATCAAGGTCTGATAATGCTGCCGGTCGATTTCAGCCAGCGCTTCAGCAAAGGCTTCAAGTGAGCCCGCCTCGAAAACACGGTATGGCACACCAATGGATTTGAAGAAGTTATGCAGCTTACGCTCAGGGATATCGACCCAGAGCAGGCTGTCCTCTTCAGATTCTTCCAGCGTCATCGCCTGATTGGACTTAAGATAGATCCAGTAGATGCTGAGGTTCATCTCTTTATACAGTCGGCTTATCTGCTCCTTGGCTTCATCAGACAACAACTGCCCACCGTCGGATACCAGCAAAACAATGCGTGAGCCGCGGTAAGCCTGACCTTCAAACATCTCGGCACTACTCAGCAAAGCTTCAGCCATATTGGTATCGGAGAGCCCTTTGCCGAGTGCGTTGGCATTAATCGTCGCCAGCACCACTTCCTTATCGTAAGTCAGGGGCAGCAGATTGACCGACTTGGTGCTGAAAAACACAAAACCGAAGCGGTCATCCGGCCGGTTGCGCACGAATTCGGTCAGATATTCACGGGCCACATTACGTTTCGAATCATCGCCCCCCACACTGACTACCGCTGCCTGATGTTTGACCGCAAACGGGTCGTCCATACTGCGGCTTCGATCCAGAAGCAGTACAATCTCAGCACCTTCGCCGATGCGCTCTATTTTCTGTTCGGGCAGGCTGGGACCAGCCAGCGCCAGAATCAGCGCAGCAATCACTCCTGTCGACAGGACCTTCAGACCGATGTTGAAAAAACGCGATAAAGGATCAATCGGCACCAGATTGACCCAGGCGACGGTTTTATCAAGGTTATGATTAAACCAGGGCAATATCGCCAAAGGCAACAGCAATAAAAAGCCGGGATTAAACCATTCCAGACCTAACAGGTTCATGCCAGGCGCTCCCGCTCCCGGCAAGCTTTAGCCAGTTTCAGTAGTTCCTCGAAGCCTTTCTGCTCAGTGGCACTGGGGCTGAAATAATGGGCGGCCGAGGCGCGGTAAAAACTTTCGATATCAGCCTGCAAAGGCTCGAGCCAGGGACATAGCTGCCAGAGCTTGTCCAGTTCACTGTTGATGACCACCCGTCCGGCACAGCGGTTAAAAGCATGATGCAGGCTGCGACTGGCAGCATCCGGATCTTTTCGACCCAGTAGACGCATTTTGTTCAGCTCGAACATCGCTGTAGCAAAAGGCAGACGCTGACGCGGGCGCAGACCGAAATGCCAGAACAACCAGATCACACTGCTCAATAAAAGCAAAGCCAGTGTGGTCCAAAGTTGCCAGACCAGTGTGGTCTGATCGCTGGCCAATAAGCGCATATCACCTCGCGGGATGACACTGGGCATGCCCTCTCCTTCCGCGCTCTGCTCCATAAAAGAGCCAATCTGCATCGGCGCCGAAGGGACAGTGATAAACTCACCATCCTGGGTTCTCAACTCCAGTTCCGGTGTCGCCACTTCACGGTTTTCAGCCGGAACGTTAATCAGCTGGAAATGTAAGGTCAGGGTTTTACCCTGCAGCTCACTGTCATGAAGATATAACCAAGGGCCGTAGCGCTTCTCATGCTGAGGCAGAGAATGGGAATCGAGTTCCGTCACCGGTACTGGCAATTCCACCGTGGCTGTCAGCCGGTCGCCAATCAGCAGCCCCCAGCTGCGGTCCAGCTCAATTGAGGTGTCTATCGCCTGTGCCTGCAGGGAAAACAGAAACAGGACTAATACTAAGCAATTACGCATATCTGCATCCCTAAGCTCTTTTCATACCGTGAAAATATTCAGTTAACTGTTGCGGCGTAATATCGCCGTCGACAAACAAGGGTCTGATGCGATAGCGCATGAAACACTCGGTCAACCGGGAAAAATGGTCATCCATCTGCTGCTGCCAGCGTTTTTTCATGCCGGGACGCATCCACACGCTGTGACGCTGACCGGTTTCGGCATCACGGGTTTCCGCCCAGCCGGCATGCGATGGGAAATGATCCACATCATCATGGCGCCAGATAATCGGAATGACTGTGTACTGCGAAAGTTTGCGCAAGCTGCGCTCCACCAGTTCCAGGTCAAAACAGAAATCGGAGGCCAGAAACACCATGGCCCGTTTGTTGTTGACCAGATCCGCTGCGTGAGACAGTCCGTCGGCACCCGGCGCAGCAGGTGCCGGTGCAGTCAGCAGTTTTTCCGCTGCAAAAGCCGGCATACTGCGCTGTGTGGTGGGCATGATCGTTAAATCCTGGCGCCACAGAGAGTCAAATGCCGCCATCGCGAAACGGTCGCCCAATCCGATAGCCGTATGCGCAATCATATGAGCCAGTCGCGCCAGTCTTTCGTGATTCACACTGGCTACCGACATCGATTTACTGACATCGGCCAGCAGCCATAAAGTGATAGAAGCCCGCTGCTGGTAGCGTTTCACCAGCCAGCGCTGTTGCTGCTGGGTGATATCTGCTGCCTGACTGCGGATACTGGCACGGATATCCAGCCTGCGCGGGTCCGGATAATCAAACAGATCAGCAAAGCCGGCAAAGCGATCGCCACTCCCGAGCGCTGTGCCACTGTGGGCGCCGGGCACATGACCGAAGACCTTATCCGGAAAACGGTAAGTAAATTCCTGCGGCTGCAGGTCTCGTAAATCCATGATGATTAAGGTGTGGCGATGTGATCGCGCAGCGCACTGACAAACTGCGGCATGATCTGTTCACGGCGACCTTCGTAAACCGGTGACAGGAACACACGGTGTGTCATCGACGGCAGCAGCACGGTGTGAATATCATCCGGCAGCACATGATCACGCCCCTCGAGCCAGGCACTGACTTTGGCTGCGCGCACCATGGCAGACATACCACGGACACTGGCACCCGCTACCACCAGGTCTTCTACGTAGATATCATCCATTTCAATGCCCATTTCCGCCGGTTTCCAGCTGGCATCCCAGAGTCGTACCACGTAGTTCTCAATTTCCGGCGAGACAAAGATGGAACGCTGGATTTCACGGTCAAGCTGATTGAGTTCACGATAATCGAGCAAGGGCTCACTGATACCGGCCAGCAATTGATCGACATCATGGAAAGCCGGATCGAAAATCAGACGACGGCGTATTTCATCTTCTTCAGGACGACTGATGTTGATTTCAAACAGGAAACGGTCACGCGCTGCAGCACTGAGTTCAAAGGTTTCTTCTTTTTCCACCGCATTACGGTCGGCAAATACCACCATATGCGGGAAACGATATTCCTTACCGAAGGCTTCGACACTGCGTTCGGCCATAGCCCGCAACAACAATGACTGGACCTGTGGCCGGGCACGGTTGATTTCATTGAAGAAGAACACGGCAGTTTCTTCACCGTGACTAATCAGCGGACCAGGATCAATCACCGGCTTGCCGTCGGCATTCACCCAGGCACTGTAAAGCAGGTCATTGGGCATCAGATCGACACTACCCTCGATACGACCGAATGCACCGCCAAGTGCTTTGGAAAAAGCACGCAGCAAAGTGGTTTTACCGACACCCACACCGCCTTCCAGCAGTACGTGACCGCGCGCATGCAAAGCGATTAGTATCAGACGTACAGCCTGGGTCTGACCGACAACAACGTCATTGACGCCTTTTTCCAGTGCCAACGCGTGATCACGCGCTGTTTGTAACAGCTGAGATTCAGCCATGTTCTCTCCCCTTAACTATTTTTATGTTTTTTGTGCCGGACTACTTTACCAAGCAAATTGCAGAAAAGTGAATCCGATCCAGACAAACCCCACAGTGGTAATCGCAAAACTTACTGCCGAGAACAGTTTCCAGATCATTTTGTCCCAGAATGCCATGTCAAAAGCAGCCACAGTAAAAATGGTGGGATTGGTAAAGCCGCCAATCGCCACCGCCCAGCATGCCACCACCGGCAGCTCGATACCAGCGCCTCTGGCAGCGCCGTAAAACCCCAGACTGAATAAAGCCATCAGTGCATAATCGACATGCGCCCTTATCATGGTTTTGTAGTCGATAATAAATGCATCCACACCGGGCAATGGAAACCACTTGGCAAAGGTCATCAACCAGGCGCTCAGAATCAACGCTGCTATCATCGCCACAGCACCAATCAGTAATATTTCCATCTCTCTCGCTCTGTTTATTGTTATTACAACCACCGCTATTAAAAACGGCGAGCGAGATGACCGCACCAGATATCTGCCCTCAAAGCTCGGGCAAATTTCCCGAGCTGGAATTGACGACTTTCAAGCTGACCTTATAGAGCCTAGACTTTAACTTCCTTTGAGCCCCGTGAAATACGCATGAATTTAAAAGCTCAGTTGCTGGTTCGCATACTGCTGATTGCACTGGTCTGCCTGATGGGCAGTGCCTGGTATGTGCTGTACCAGACCGATAAACAGGCGATCTTCGAAGCCAAGCAGACCGCGAACCGGATAGAAAGACAAACCCGGCAGCAGATGCTGCAGATGTTCCAGCGCTATGATTTCTCAAGGCCTTTTCCTGATGTGAATCAATGGCGAGGTATCGGCGGTGTACCCGGTTCCTGCACCCAGTTCCTGTCGCGGACCCAGAGTCGTGAGCGAAGCCTCTGTAACGACATGCCTGATCTTAAAACCACCTATCCAAACTGGTTCGGCAATGTTTACCAGCAGTTTTTTAATCCGGATTATGAAGTCAGAACCCCGGTCAATTTCAATGCATTGCGCTACGGTACCGTGCTGGTGACGCTCAATGTACAGATGGAAACTACCCGTGCCTGGAATAACCTGCGCGCCGTCATCGGCGTATTGACGGTCACTTTCGTCGCCTTGTGCATTTTGATGTTCTGGACCATTAACCGCATGCTGCAACCCGCACAGCGTATTGTCGGCGGACTGGAAAAAATGCGCGAAGGCAATCTGGATTATCGTCTGCCGAGCTTCGATATCGTGGAATGGCGCCGCACCAGCGAGGCGATCAATGCACTTGCCAGCAGTCAGCAGCATACCTTGGCGGAAAATAAAAGACTGGCCATGAAACTGATGAACGCTCAGGAAGAGGAACATCGTTATATATCCCGGGAACTGCATGATGAATTCGGTCAATGCCTGGCGGGCATCAATGCAGTCACTGCTTCTGTGGTTCAAACCGCCAGAAAGGACTGCCCTGCTGTGGTGGATGAAGTGCAGTCTATCAGTCATATCACGGGCCATATGATGACTGCGCTGCGTAATCTTTTGACCCGCCTGAGACCGACAGAGGTGGACGAACTTGGGCTCAGTGCCAGTCTGAGACAACTGGTGAAGAGCTGGAACCAGCGTAGCGGCAACCAGACGCAATATGAACTGGATATCGATGATAGCCTGGATCAGTTGCCGGATCCGCTGCCGGTCAACATCTACCGGATTGTGCAGGAATGTCTGACCAATATCGCCAAACATGCTCGGGCCGGCAAGGCCGAAATCAGTCTGCGACGCATGACGGATGACACGGTTTCACTGATTATCCATGATGACGGTATTGCACAGGCAGAATCCTTCGAAAACACCCTGGGTATGGGGCTGTTCGGGATTCACGAGCGAGTCACAGCACTGGGCGGACGCCTGAAACTTGAAGCCCTGCGCTACGGTGGCCTGCAGGTCAGTGCGTCGCTACCGATCCCTGAAGCCACTCAAGAGTCATCACAACATGAGTAATACTGTCACGATTATGCTGGTCGATGACCATGCCATTGTCAGGGAGGGTTACCGCTCTCTGCTGCAGAAACAAGCCGAGTTTGAGGTCATCTGTGAAGCCGGTGATGGCAATGAAGCCTACAACAATTACAAACAATATCAGCCTGATGTCGTGGTCATGGATATTTCACTGCCCGGCCAGAGCGGCCTGAAAGCGATTGAACGGATTCGTCAGTATGACGGCAGTGCCCGGGTGCTGGTATTCAGCATGCATCAGAATCCCAGCTTTGCTCTGCAGGCCACGCGCGCCGGAGCACTGGGCTACATTACCAAAAGCAGTGAACCGGAAGCCCTCATCCGGGCTATTCATCAGGTGGCTCAGAATAAACATACGCTGAGCGCCGATATCGCTCAGGCACTGGCCATGGAGAAACTGGGACAGGAGCAGTCAGCGCTGGACGAACTGACCGTCAGGGAATTCGAGATTTTGCGTTTACTGGTCGATGCCAAGTCGAATCAGGCGATTGCCGATATGCTCAATATCAGCCCTAAAACCGTGTCCAACTCGCATTACATCATCAAGAAAAAGCTGGGCGTCAGCAGTGATATTGAACTGACCCGACTCGCAATAAAAATGAACCTCGTCAACCTGTTGGATCTGGTTGACGAGGCTCCAGGTTCAGAATGAAATCCTGATGCTATCAGGCAGCGTTGGTTTCTTTCTCATCATCAAAGTCGCTGCGGATGATGTAATCGAATGATCCCAATGCAGCCCGGGCACCATCCCCCATCGCCATGATGATTTGCTTGTATGGGATGGTGGTGACGTCCCCTGCAGCAAACACACCCGGCATTGAAGTCTGGCCGTGATTGTCGATTTCGATTTCACCGTATTTGCTCAGTGTAATCGTATCCTTCAACCAGTCAGTATTGGGCACCAGACCAATCTGGATAAATACCGCGTTCAGATCCAGCGTGTGTTTCTGCTCGGTGGCACGGTCGATATAGACCAGACCGTTCACTTTGCCATCAGCACCGGTGATTTCGGTGGTTTGAGCGCCGGTGACAATGCTGACGTTATCCAGTGAGAACAGCTTTTTCTGCAATACTGCGTCAGCACGGAGTTCACCGTTGTACTCAATCAGCGTGACGTGACCGACAATACCAGCCAAATCAATCGCCGCTTCCACACCCGAGTTACCGCCACCGATGACGGCGACCGGTTTACCCTTAAACAGTGGGCCATCACAGTGCGGGCAGTAAGCGACGCCATGACCGCGATACTCTTCTTCACCCGGCACACCCAGCTGTTTCCAGCGGGCACCGGTGGCCAGAATCACGGTTTTACTGCTCAGGGTCGCGCCGCTTTCCAGCTCGACTTCGATCATTTTGTCTTTTTTGCTCAGCTTTTTGGCGCGTTGCAGGTTCATCACGTCAACATCATATTCCTTGACGTGTTCTTCCAGTGCCGCGACCAGCTTAGGCCCTTCGGTTTCTTTCACTGAAATGAAGTTTTCAATCGCCATGGTATCCATGACCTGACCGCCAAAACGTTCGGCCACAATACCGGTGCGAATGCCTTTACGGGCGGCATAGATTGAAGCTGAAGCACCGGCAGGACCGCCACCAACAATCAGTACATCAAAGTCATCTTTGGCACTGATTTTTTCTGCTTCACGCTTAACCGCGCCTTTATCCAGCTTGGCAATGATTTCCGGCAGGCTCATGCGGCCCTGGCCGAAGCTCTTGTCGTTCAGATATACAGTCGGTACCGCCATGATTTGGCGCTCATCGACTTCATCCTGGAACAGCGCACCATCAATCATGGTGTGGCTGATATTCGGGTTGTGAATGGCCATGACGTTCAAAGCCTGGACCACTTCCGGACAGTTCTGGCACGACAGAGAAATATAGGTTTCGAAGTGATATTCACCTTCCAGATTCTTGATCTGGTCAATCACTTCTTCGCTCAGTTTGGTTGGATGCCCGCCGGTGTGCAGCAGTGCCAGTACCAGAGAGGTGAACTCATGCCCCATCGGAATGCCGGCAAAGCGGATTTTTTCTTCGCCGTCCGGTTGCTTAATCTGGAATGAAGGCTTGCGGCTGTCGCTGTGAACGTCATCGACAAAGCTGATTTGTGGCGACATCTCTGCGATTTCCTGCAGCAACTCACGCATTTCATTGGCTTTGGCACTCTCATCCAGCGCCGCAACCAACTCGATTGGACGTTTGATGTTTTCCAGATAGCCTTTTAATTGTGCAGCGATGTTTGCATCCAACATGATAAATACCTGTAATCAGTTAACAATATGTTGACCGGGTCCGGGCGCTGGGCCCGGACACAGTCTCTGGCAAGACGGCAGATCTTAGATTTTGCCGACCAGGTCCAGTGATGGAGCCAATGTTTCTTCACCTGGCTGCCATGAGGCAGGGCAAACTTCGCCTTCGTGAGTCGCGACGTATTGTGCAGCCTGTACTTTACGTACCAGATCTTTTGCACTACGACCGATGCCCAGATCGTTGATTTCAGCCGCTTTGATAACGCCGTCTGGATCCATGATGAAGGTACCGCGCAGTGCTACACCGTCTTCTTCGATCATGACGTCGAAGTTACGGCTGATGCGGCCAGTTGGGTCACCAATCATTGGGAACTTAATTTTCTTGATGGTTTCAGACGCATCGTGCCATGCTTTGTGAACGAAGTGAGTGTCAGTAGAGACTGAGTAAACTTCGACGCCCATTTCTTTCAGTTGTTCGTAGTGGTCAGCCACGTCGCCCAGTTCAGTCGGGCAGACAAAAGTAAAGTCAGCTGGGTAGAAAACAAATACAGCCCATTTACCTTTGACGTCGTCACTTGTGACATCGACGAACTCGCCGTTGTGATAGGCAGTCGCTTTAAAAGGTTTAATTTCTGTATTAATCAGTGATGACATTATTAGCTCCTTTAATTGGGTTATGTCGTAAATGACAGTTGGCATTGTAGTCGAGCCTAATGGATAGGTACAACGACTTAATTCAATTAATATGATTGGTAAAAACGATTAAGAAATCAGGCAGACTGAATCGTCGAGAAATACTGCCTTTCCGTGGTTATTGTCAGGGCTTTTTTGCAGAGGCTGAAACAAAAAAGGCCCTTGAATTCCTTCAAGAGCCTTTTTGATGAAATCACACTGTATTAGCGATTGCAAATGTACATAGTGACTTCGAAGCCGAAACGCATGTCTGAATATTCTGGTTTAGTCCACATGATGCAGTCCTCGTATTGTTTGTCGAGTTACCAGCAATCTGATAACTGTGGAGAAGTTTACCTTTCCATGGCAATCCGAACATCAGCGCTTTCCGCTATTAGGGTCAGGATTTTTCCTATCACTCAATCGCCTGGCGCTGGAGTATCTCATCCAGCATCCTGCCGATGGCACCAGTCAGTAAACTTAAATCAGCCTCATCAATAATATAAGGCGGCATGATGTAAATCATCGTTCTGAACGGTCGGATCCAGACGCCCTGTTCAACTATAAAGCCCGGTAACCAGTCCATACAGTCATCCAACGGCCGGTTCAAATCCACAACACCGATGGCACCTTTGACCCTGACCTCATTGACTATCGGGTGTGATTGATAGGGCATTAATTCATTCCGAAGCTGCGTTTCGATGCGTGAAACATTCCCCTGCCAGTCCGACTCCATCAACACATCAATGCTTTCGGCAGCCACGCGGCAAGCCAGGGGATTGCCCATGAAGGTCGGGCCATGCATCAGCACACCGCTGCCATCCGCGGAAATGCCCTCTGCGACTTTTCGATTACACAGCGTGGCTGCCAGCGTCATATAACCACCGGTCAATGCCTTTCCCAGACACAGAATATCCGGCACGATGCCGGCCTGTTCATAGGCAAACAGCGTTCCGGTACGACCAAAGCCGGTCGCGATTTCATCAAAGATCAGCAACACGCCGTATTCATCGCACAATGCCCGGACCTGCCTCAGGTATTCGGGGCAATACATCCTCATGCCACCGGCACCCTGTACCAGCGGCTCCAGAATGACCGCTGCGAGCTCATGATGGTGTTCGCGGATTAAGCGTCTGAACTCGGCGATATGGCTGTCATCCCAGTCCTCATCTCGCTGGCAGGAAGGGGCTGGTGCGAAAATATGTTTTGGCAGGACCTGCTCGAACATCGAATGCATACCATTGACCGGGTCACACACTGACATCGCGCCGAAAGTATCACCGTGGTAGCCGTTGCGGACTGACATCAGACGCTGTTTGCGTGGCTGACCCTGGGCAAACCAGTGCTGAATGGACATTTTTATTGCAACTTCCACCGAGACCGAACCGGAATCAGCCAGGAACACGTACTGCAGACTGTCATCGGTGATGTCGATAAGTTTACGGGCGAGATTCACTGCCGGTTCATGGGTGAGGCCGCCGAACATCACATGCGACATCTTATCCAGTTGCGATTTTGCTGCCTCATTCAAGCGTGGATGATTGTAACCATGAATGGCTGACCACCATGAGGACATGCCATCAATCACTTGACGACCATCGCAGAGTGTCAATCTAACCCCTTCGGCAGACTGCACTTCATGTAATAGCGGCGGATTGGCCACGCTGGTATAGGGATGCCAGATATGAGCGGCATCAAACTCGAGATTCGCTGTTTTTTCCATCCGCAGATCATAGCAGCAGTCACAAGCCGGCCCCAATTTTTACAAACTTGGCTTATCGCTTCAGCCTGCTATAAGCTAGAGTCAGGATAGCAATCTAAGGCATCTCTCATGGGCCAGGAAATTGCGGGCGTCAGCTTCACTGCGAAGGACTTCGAGCGTTTCAGCGAGCATCTCCGTGACGAGACCTTACGTTTGCAGCATTTACTCAGCGATGCTCTGCAGCTCCACGAAACCCGCTATGCCGGCATCGAACTGGAGGCCTGGCTGGTTGATAAAACCATGCGGCCTGCCCCCATCAATGACGCCTTTCTCAAACTGCTCAATGACCCACTGGCCAACGCTGAACTCGCTAAGTTCAATATTGAGTTCAATACCGAACCGGTGCCACTGACCGGTGATGCCCTGAGCCAGTTGCATCGTCAACTGCAAAACGCCTGGTCCAATGCCAGCCAGCAGGCACAGCGGCTGGACAGTGAATTAATGATGACAGGTATTCTGCCGACGCTGCTGCAGGATGATCTGAATGTCTTCAATATGTCGGATATGAACCGTTACCGCGCTCTTAATGAGCAGATTCTGGCTGCCCGCGGCAAACCGGTAAAGCTGGATATCAGTGGTGAGGACCATCTCAAGCTTACCCATCACGATGTCATGTTGGAATCGGCAGCGACTTCTCTGCAATTACATACCCAGGTGCCGGTCAACATTGCGCACCATTTTTATAATGCCTCCCTGATAGTCTCAGCACCGATGGTAGCAGTTTGTGCCAACTCTCCCTTCCTGTTTGGTCACAGCCTGTGGCAGGAAACCCGCATCCCGCTGTTTGAACAGGCCATTGAAGCCGGTGGTTTCGCCGGTGCGGCACATGGACCGGTGAAACGGGTCAGTTTCGGCAGTGATTATGCCCGTCACTCTATCTTCGAATGTTTTGAAGAAAATCTCGAACATTACCCTGTGCTATTACCTGTCGATCTGGGTGAAGCCAGTGACCAGCTTGAGCACCTGCGGCTGCATAACGGCACTATCTGGCGTTGGAACCGGCCATTAATCGGCTTTATCGGCGCCAAACCGCATATCCGTATCGAACACCGCACACCGGCAGCGGGCCCTACCATCACAGATATGCTGGCTAATGCCGCCTTTTATTTCGGACTCACGCATGCCTTATGTGACCGCATCATTGCTTATGGCACTGAGCTCGCCTTTGCCGATGCCCGGGATAATTTCTACAAAGCCGCCCGTTATGGCCTCGACACAGCGATAGTAGACTTTGATGGCTCACACCAGCCTTTAAAGCAGTTTATTCTGAACACCTGCCTGCCGTTGGCGGAACAAGGACTGGATAAGCTCGGTATCAAAAGCGGTGATCGTGATAAATACCTCAAAATCATTGCTGACAGAGTCGAACAGCATCAAACTGGCAGTGACTGGCAACGGGCTTTTATTGCTAAATATGGTAAAGACTTCAGCAGAATGAGCCGGTATTACCTGCATCATCAGCAAGAGGGCGAGGTGGTAAGCCAATGGCCGATTTGAAACAAGACATACTGCAGCAACTGGACTCTATCCCTGACGGTCTGCTGGAAAGCAGTGCCCGTGATTTACATAAGGTGCTAAGCCGCCCCACCCTGCTGCACCTTAAGGGTAAGCAAAATAACACCCTTTTTCTGTCAGTCATGCTGCATGGCAATGAAACGACCGGTCTGCTCGCGGTGCAGCAACTGCTGAAGAAATATCAGTCACGCATGCTGCCGCGTAATTTGTCTATCTTTTTCGGTAATGTCGAGGCAGCACGTGACGGCCTGCGCCGTCTTGATGACCAGGCTGACTTCAACCGTATCTGGCCCGGCACCGAGTACTCCCCCTGCCCGGAAACAGATATGGCTCAGACCATTGTCAACACCATGGCGAACCGCAATCTGTTTGCCAGTATCGACATCCATAACAATACCGGTCTTAACCCACACTATGCCTGCATCAACAAACTGGAACCGGCCTATCAGCAACTGGCGACTCTGTTCGCCCGCTTCGTGGTTTACTTCACCCGCCCTAAAGGCGTGCAGTCGATGGCTTTTGCCCAGCTGTGTCCGGCCGTAACACTGGAGTGTGGGCGGCCTGATCAGACTTATGGTGTCAAACACGCCTATGACTTCATCGACAGTTGTCTGAACCTGAGAGAGTTGCCCAATCATCCGGTTCATCCTCAGGATATTGACCTGTTTCATACCGTGGCTCAGGTCAAAGTGCGGCCAGATGTGAATTTTAGTTTTGATAACAGTGAAGTCGACCTTCAGCTGGACCGGGATCTGGAGAAAATGAATTTCTTTGAAGTGCCTGCCGGCACGGCGCTGGGGCGGGTCAACGCGAATGGATTCTTACCTGTTGAGGCCAGGGATGAAAATGGTGAGGATGTCAGCAGCCGCTTTTTTGAAATACATCATGATGAATTGATGTTTAAACGGCCGACCATGCCATCCATGATGACGCTCAATGAGCGTGTCATCAAACAGGACTGTTTGTGTTACCTGATGGAACGATTGCAGGGCTGAACGCCCTGCTATCAATTATTTGGTTACGCTGAAGCTCTCACCGCAACCGCATTCTGAAGTGACATTGGGGTTGATGAATTTAAAGCTTTGATTAAGCCCTTCGCGGACAAAGTCCAGCTCCATGCCTTCCAGCATGGGCATAGCGTCTTCATTGACCACAACTTTGACATCGCCCTGTTCAATGACAACATCATCGCTGGCGACCTCATCAGCATAATCCAAGGCATAGCTGTAGCCCGAACAACCGCTTTTGACCACACCGACCCGCAGGCCGACGCCGCCTTCACGTTTGCTCATCATATCGCGGACTCGTTTAATGGCTGATTCAGTTAAGGTAATCATAGTTCACCTGTTTAATAAATGACTGAAGCGATTTGCTTCTTTTTCCAGCACTTTCGCCAGTTGTTCTATTTCTTCGACAGTATTTTCTGTCGAAACACTCACCCGAACTGCACCCAGTGCAATTGGATCCGGTATGCCCATCGCGGTCAGCACATGACTTGGTGTTTGTCGGCCGGTACCACAAGCAGAACCACTGGAGACAGCAAATCCCTGCTTATCCAGGGCCATCAGCATAGTGTCTGAATCAAAGCCCTGCAGTGCAAAAAAGCAGGTATTAGGCAGTCTTTCGGCTTCACTGGCAAAAATGGTGACGCCCGGGATTTGTTTCAAGTGTTTCTCAAGCAGTTCCCGCAACTCAATGCAATGCTGCTGGTAATGAGTAAGCTGTGCTTGCACATAATCGGCAGCAGCACCGAAACCGACAATGGCAGCTACATTCTCAGTACAACTGCGTTTATCCTCTTCCTGGCCACCGCCTAAAATGTAGCCGGGCCAGTCGAGTTCAGCCGAGACGATTAACGCACCGATGCCTTTAGGCCCACCAAATTTATGCGCCGACAGCGTCAGCAGATCGACGCCGGCAGCTTTCATATCAACCGACAGTTTACCCGCAGCCTGAACCGCATCGGTCAGTAATGGCACGCCCTTGTCATGACAGACGGCTGCTAGGGCGGGTATATCCTGAATCACGCCGGTTTCATTATTGGCCCACATGACAGAGACCAGACGGGTGTCTTCATCAATCATCCCGGCCAGTGTGGTCGGGTTGACACGGCCCTGTTCATCGACCGGAATCAGTTCCAGTTCAAAGCCATGACGTTGCAGCCGACGAGCGGGTTCCAGCATGGCAGGATGCTCAATGGCGCTGACCAGAATTTTGCCATTGTCAAAGCGCTCTGCCACACCGGCAATTGCCTGATTGTTGGCTTCAGTTCCACCACTGGTGAAAATCACCTGCGAGGGTTGGGCGTTAACCAGACTTGCAACCTGCTGGCGGGCTTTATCAAGGGCGGCCTGGGCATAACGGCCAAAGCGGTGACTGCTGGATGGGTTGCCCTGCTGTTGCTGCAGATAAGGCAGCATGGCATCAAGGACACCCGGCGCCAGCCCTGCCCCGGCATTATTGTCGAGATAGGTAAATGACATCGTTGAGACCTGCTTAGACGACGTCGAATTGAATGACTTTTTCGCCGCTGCGTTTCTTTTCGTAGTTACTGACAACCTGGGCCAAGGTGATACCGTCGAGGTAGACCCGAATCTGGTCACTCAGACTTTGCCACAGCTCATGACTCAGACACTGTTCTTCACCGTGGCAATTCTGACGACCTTCACATTGGGTAGTATCGACTTTTTCATCGACCGCTGAAATCACATCAAGCACGGTAATGTTATCCGCCGCCCGGCTGAGACGGTAACCACCGCCCGGCCCACGCGAACTGCTGACCAGGCCCTGTTTTCGCAGCCGCGCGAATAATTGCTCAAGGTAGGACAGAGAAATGCCCTGACGCTCGGAAATATCTGCCAGGGTAATTGCACCCACTCCATAGTTGAGGCTGAGGTCCAGCATGGCAGTGACTGCATAGCGCCCTTTGGTGGTCAAACGCATGTTTCAATCCAGATAAAAATCAATCTATTAAGTGTACATGCCTGACTGTTTTAGTCAACTTTTGAATCGTCATTCTCTTTGGAGATATCGCAGTTGTCCAGCTCAGGCATATCGACGTCTTCAGGCAATTCACCGCCCAGGCGATGGATGGTTTCACGCAGTGATTCGACACGCTTATCCATGGCCTGTATATGTTCAATCAGACCATGAATCGCGGTTGCGACCGGGTCCTGACTTTTGCTGGAGGTGCCATATGCATCAAAACCGACAGACTGAGCCAGCTTTTGCTGTTGTCTCTCATCTTCTGTCATCTGAGATTTAGCTCTGACAATCCGGCCCGGCACACCGACCACCGTCTCGCCCTCTGCCACATCTTTGACTACCACCGCGTTGGAACCAATACGTGCTCCATCATGCAGTTTAATTGGCCCCAACACCTTCGCTCCAGCACCGACGACCACATCGTTACCCAATGTCGGGTGACGCTTGCCCTCTTTCCAGGAGGTCCCGCCCAGGGTCACACCATGGTAAAGCGTGCAGTCATCACCAATTTCGGCCGTTTCGCCAATCACCACGCCCATACCGTGGTCGATGAAAAAACGACGACCGATTTTGGCACCGGGGTGGATCTCGATACCGGTAATCCAGCGGGCGATAGTGGAAATAAATTTGGCCAGCCATTTCCAGTTCTTGCGCCACAGGAAATGGTTGATACGATGCAATTGCACCGCATGGACACCGGGATAAGTAGTGACAATCTCAAATACGTTACGCGCAGCCGGATCACGTTCAAAAACGCAGTTGATATCTTCCTTGATACGTTGCCAGCGGCTAATTTCTTCACTCATCTATTTTCCTCGCTTTGGTCTCAGCGGCGCGCAAAATCCCATGCATGATATGCAGTTCGTTACGATCCAGATCGGCACGATTAAATAATCGGCGGATACGACGCATCAGATAACGCGGATTGTCCGGGTCCAGAAAGCCGATAGTCGACAGAGAACGCTCGAAATGAGCGTATAAATGAGACAAATCGTCGGCAGTAATGGCTTCCCGCTCTTCTCCTATTCTGCCGAAATCAATCACAGGTTTAAAACTCATTCTTAATTCATAGGCCACAACCTGAACCGCCGCAGCCAGATTCAGCGAACTGTAATCGGGGTTAGCCGGGATATTAACCAGATACTGGCAACGATCCAGTTCATCATTGGACAGGCCCGAATGTTCACGGCCAAACACGATAGCAATCTTGGTATCGTCATCAAACTTCTCCAGTTGCTCCACCGCCTGGCGTGGGTTCATCACCGGCACATGCAGGTGGCGCAGACGTGCACTCAAAGCAAATGCATAGTGGCAACCGGATAAAGCCGATTCCAGGCTGTCATGCACCACGGCTTTGTGCAGCACATCATCAGCGCCGGAAGCCCGTGCAGTCGCTTCTGCACTGGGATAAATCTTGGGTGAGACCAGATGCAGATTGCTGATCCCCATGGTTTTCATCGCCCGCGCGGCAGCACCGATATTGCCCGGGTGCGTTGTGCCAACCAGCACAAAGCGAATATTGTCCAGTGATGTCATCCTTTGTTCCTTGTAATAAACATGGCATCACCATAGCTGAAGAAACGGTAACGCTGTTCGATCGCATGCTGGTAGGCATTGAGAATGTGCTCACGACCCGCGAAGGCAGATACCAGCATGAGCAGTGTCGACTCAGATAGGTGGAAATTGGTCACCATGGCGTCGACGCTCCTGAACTCATAACCAGGGTAAATAAAAATGTCAGTTTCACCTTCAAAAGGCGCAATTTCACCGCTCTGAGAGGCACTCTCAAGCGCACGAACGCTGGTCGTACCCACAGCAATCACGCGGCCGCCACGGGCTCGGGTTGCTTTGACCTGGTTGCAGACCTGCTCGCTGACCTCAATCACTTCGCTGTGCATCTGATGCGAACGAATATCTTCAACCCGCACCGGCTGGAAGGTGCCGGCACCAACATGCAGGGTCAAAGCCGCAGTCTCAATACCGGCCTGCTTGAGTCGTTCCAGCATCGCTTCATCAAAATGCAACCCGGCCGTGGGTGCGGCAACTGCGCCGGTGTTCTGAGCATAGACCGTCTGATAACGCTCAAGATCAGCTCTGTCTACTTCACGCTCAATGTATGGGGGTAAAGGCAACCGACCAATCGCCTCCAGCGTTTCGACAACAGACTGGCTATCCAGAAACCGAAGCTCAAACAGCGCACCCTGACGGCCCAGTACTTCGACTTCCAGTTGCTCTTCAAGAATCAGTTTGCGACCCGCACTGGGTGATTTGCTGCTACGGACATGGGCCAGCACCCGATCGTGATCGAGCACCCGCTCCACCAGCACTTCTACCCTGCCGCCACTGTCTTTGCGCCCTAACAAGCGCGCCGGCATCACTCTGGTGTTGTTGAATACCAGCAGGTCATCAGGTTCAAGCAGGGTCATTAAATCAGTAAATTGAAGGTCCTGCAGCGCGCCATCAGTTCCACTCAATGCCAGTAAACGACTGGCACTGCGTTGTTCTGATGGATATTGGGCAATTAGCTCTTCAGGCAGGTCAAATCGAAAGTCGCTCGTTTTCATGAGCGCGATCATAGCAGAATGCGCCGCTGTGCTTGGAATGAAATTAAGCTTTTGGTCTAGGTGACTCAGCGTTAACTTTGAACGTAGCTCTGAGGATCTACAAACCTTTGCAAACTAGACTGAAAAGCCATTTAAGCGCTGTTGGATAATGTCTTCCTTGTCGAGCAACTGTGCAATCTGGCTTTCATTCAGGCCCAGAAGTTCCAGTGCTGACAAATCCATCAAGGTTTCTTTATCGTCTTCTGCCCCGATATCAAGCATGTAGGTGGCAAAACGCGCACCGGCATGAACTGAGGCAGCAATCTTGGCTGATTCACTGTTAGCATCGAGCTGTTCATACGGCTGGATGGACTCTCTTACCTGGGCAGGCATACCCCAGCGAGTGACCACCAGTTCAGTCACCTGCTGACTGTATTTATTCTCAAGACGATAGACCGTTTCAGGTGTCAGTGTTCTCCCTTCCTGACGTGCCAGTTCCAACACAGTCTGAAGCACTGCGGGTCGCCCTATTGAATGCAGCAGGCCGGCCAGAAAGGCGGCCTCGCTATTGACGCCGCCTTCGTTGGCAATCTCTTTTGCCCAGAGCGAGGTTGCCAGTGCATGTTGCCAATTGAACTCGACATAATCTTCAAAACCGGGAGTATTGAAAAGTTTGGCCCCTAGAGCCGCAGTAAGCGCGATTTCACTGATAACAATCATGCCAAGTCGTGCAACGGCCTGTTGCAGAGAAACAAGGTTGGCCAGAGGCGTATAGGCTACAGAGTTAGCAATGCGCATAACATGCCCTGCAAGTGACTGGTCGCGCTCAATAAGCTCAGCCATTTGAGCTGCACTGGCCTCGGGATCATGCGCCAATGTCAAAGCCTGACTTGCAACCTGCGGCAACATCGGGACTTCAACAAAACCTTCAAAAATAGCCTGTTTTAGTGACTGCTCGAGACTATCCTTGGCAGTATCTTCGACACTCAACTCTTTTTCCATGAAACAAACCTAACATAACTACAATGGTAGATCCTGAGTTTGGCTTGTCACCGACTTCATGGTCAAGCGCTAAAGTTCTAAAAGGTGATTCATATCACAAGCCCAAATTAAGACTTCACTTAGGGAGCGCTAATCGTTATAATTTGCGGCCTTGGTTGCCGGGGTGGCGGAATTGGTAGACGCGCCGGATTCAAAATCCGGTTTCTTCGGAAGTGTGGGTTCGATTCCCACCCTCGGTACCAACAACCTTTTACAATCAATTGCTTAGAAGGTAAAAAAACAGAATACCCAACGAAAAGCCCATCATTAAAAATGTTGGGCTTTTTTGTTCTTGCCCAACTCAAAACTCATCAATGCTCATTTGCGTAAACACCAACCTAGCAAAGGTTATGAACCTTGAAAATGTGCCTTCTTTGTTCTAGCGTTCTAAAAAAACACTAGCAGGCACAACTACTATGAAAGCATTCTTTTTACTGTCGTCGATTTTAATACTATTTCAATCAACCTTACCCCGTCTCGCAATTGCCGGGCCCCAGGATTTAGATGAGTGTATTTACGATAAAATAACCAATCTTAAGCACCTGGATAGCGAGCCAGCATTGGGTTTATCTACAGTAACGTGCCAAGACCTTTTATAGAAGAAACTGCC
>JABURN010000088.1 GCA_014762585.1 Methylophaga sp. | reverse complement strand
CGGCAGCGTTTTCCTGTTCCCTCCCAAGACGCATGAAGGCGGTCTCTGGCAGTTATTTTTGCAGAAAGGCGTGCAATTCCGTTTCCTGTCGATACTGCTGTTTTCGATTGGCACCCTGCCGCTGAAAAACGCTGTCGTCGATGGTGGTGCCCTGGCTACCACCGTATTCTGGTGCCTGCTGGGTCTGCCGCTGGCGGGGCTCGCCCAGTGGCTGTTTGTGCATGACAACTTCAAAGCTGATTTAGCGCTGGCACGCAACCAGGTTTACCCTTTTGTTTATCTGGGCTGTCTCATTTTCCTGATGCAGTACATGACCATGCTGGTCTTTTCGCAATTACTGGTCGCTTATTCGCTGGCTCTGTTTCAGCTCAGTATGGTCTTACAGGTATTCCTGGGTTACCGCATTTTCAATGAAAAACATGTGTTAAGAAGGCTTGCTGCCTGCCTTGTCATGGTCGGCGGCAGTCTGATGGTATTGAGCGCCTGAGCATTGATGTCAGGTGCCTGTTATTATGCGCTTATCTGAATTAGGGAGGTAACAATGAAACTGCTATCTGTGCTGCTGGCGACCGTGTTCAGCACCTCAATCGTCCATGCTTCTACCACGCTGACCCCGGCCTGGAAAACCACCACTGAACTCCAGGCGCCGGAATCGGTGATCTATCATCCGGGTAGCGATGCCTTATACGTGTCCAACGTCAATGGCGCGCCAGATGCGGTTGATGGCAATGGTTTTATCAGCCAGCTTTCAGACGAAGGTGAAATCGAAGACCTTTATTGGCTGGATGGTCTGGATGCTCCCAAGGGTCTGGCGATCAAGGATGACTTACTCTATGTCGCCGATATTGATGAATTGGTCGTTATCGATATCAACAGCAAAACCATTACCGAGCGTTATCCGGCGCAGCAAGCCAGGTTTCTCAACGATGTCACCATCGATCAACAGGGCCGCGTTTATGTCAGCGATATGATGACCAACCAGATCTACCGTCTGGCTGATGGCGAATTCTCCCTGTGGATGGATGATTCGCAACTGGAAGCGCCAAACGGCCTGCTGGTTGAAGGCGATAAGCTGATTGTGGGCAGTTGGGGCATGATGACCGATGGATTTGCCACCGAGGTGCCGGGTCATCTCAAAATCATTGATATCGAAACCCGCGCTATTCAAAGTCTGGGTGACGGTACGCCTGTCGGTAACCTCGATGGCGTCGAAGCCGATGGCAAAGGAAATTATCTGGTCACTGACTGGATGAATGGTCGTCTCATGTTGATTAATCCCAATGGCCGCAGTGAAACCCTGATTGAATTTGAACAGGGCAGCGCCGACCACACGGTGATGCCGGAGAAAAATCTGGTTATCGTACCGATGATGATGCAGAACCAGGTGCAGGCTTTCAGGATTTCCCATCAATGAATTTTGATGATTTGATGCTCGACCAGCCATTGCTTGATGCTCTGGCTGCTGAAGGTTATACCACCCCGACACCGGTTCAGCAGGAAGCCATTCCGCCCCTGCTGGCCGGTGAGGACGTGCTGGCCTGTGCCGCCACCGGTACCGGCAAAACACTGGCTTTTGTCTTGCCTTTACTGCAAAAGCTTTCAGATGAACCGGCTGACGGCAAACGTGCGGTGGCCCTGATTTTAGCCCCGACCCGGGAACTGGCTTTCCAGACCCAGCATGTGATTGAGCGTCTGGCCAGTGCTATTTCACCGCGTGTTGCGATGGTCACCGGCGGTCAGTCACCGGCAGCCCAGGTCGACTACCTGCAACAGGGCTGCGATATTATCATCGCCACCCCGGGCCGCATGCTGCAACTGGTAGAGCAGGAACAGGCTGATTTATCCTCAGTAGAATATGTCGTCATTGACGAAGCGGATCGCATGCTGGATATGGGTCAGGGGCCTGATGTTGCCAATGTGCTGGCCGCCATCAAAACCGCGTTCCAGACCTCACTGTTTTCCGCAACGCTGGCTGGTGCCGGTGTTGAGCTGTTTGCCAAAGCGCTGCTACCCGAAGCACAGCGCATCGACATTGATGCCGCCAATCAGTATGCGCAGCAGGTCAGTCAGAGCGTTTATCTCGCTGATAACAGGGAACACAAACTGGCACTGCTGAAAGCCGCGCTGGAACTGGAGGAATGCCAGAGTGCGCTGGTGTTCTGTAATAAAAAAGAACGCGCGGTGGAAGTGGCTGACTATCT
Organism: Methylophaga sp.; assembly: GCA_014762585.1. Lineage (GTDB taxonomy): Bacteria > Pseudomonadota > Gammaproteobacteria > Nitrosococcales > Methylophagaceae > Methylophaga. Next base: position 1,185 of record JABURN010000088.1, on the reverse strand, counting down.
GCAGTCGCAGAATATCTCCGCCCAGGTGATTCACGGCGATTATTCCCAGGCCGACCGCCGTGAACGCACCCGTAAATTCCGTCAGGGCAAAATCAAGGTCCTGGTGGCCACCGATGTCGCTGCCCGTGGTCTGGATTTGCCACAGGTGAGTCATGTCATTAATTACGATGTGCCCTTCCGTGGAGATATTTATATTCACAGGGTCGGCCGCACTGGTCGCGCCGGCCAGCCCGGTCATGCACTGAACCTGGTCGAGCCCAATGATCAGAAAAACCTGCAACGGGTGGAACATCACATTGGTCAGGCATTGCCTGTTCGCAAAATGAAAGGTCTTGCTCCCAGGGCCAAGAGCAATAAGAAAAAGGGCAAGGACAAAGACAAACCGCGCTATATCGCCAAGAAAGATCGTGCCTGATCAGCCGAGTTCTCACCGCAAGCTGATTCTGCTGCGCTGGCTGCTCCTTATCAGCACTGGCCTGCTTGTCGCCGGACTGTTTCTGCCAATGCTGACCATCACTCAGCTTATTGTCATCAGCAACGAGTTTTCGGTGATTTCCGGCATCATCGAACTGTGGAAAGCAGGCCAATACATCCTGTTTGTGGTGATTGGCTGTTTCAGCGTACTGATACCTCTAGCCAAAATCGGCTTATTGTTCAAGCTGCTGCAATCCGATGACAAACCGCACCCGATTAAGATGAAACTGCTTCGTCTGATGCATGATTACGGCCGCTGGGCAATGCTGGATGTGATGGTCGTTGCCATGCTGATTGTTACGGTCAAGATGGGTGCCATTGCCAGTATTCAGATTCATCCTGGTTTGTATGTCTTCGGCGCGGCGGTGTTATTGATTATGTTGACCACGCAGTCGACGGTCAGGCTTCTGGAAAGCCAATCTCATCGTATTTAATTCTTTTGATTTTTATCTCGTCAGCATTATTCTCCCTTTGGGCGGCTTCACCCTCACCTTGGCCCTTTCCCTTAAAGGGAGATCCGATTTTTATAACTCTAAACTGTAAACTGCTCCCAGCTTTTATCCCCGTTTGTGCTGACGAGTAGCGCAGGTTTATCTGGATTAGGATTGAGCAGTGTCTGATTCGTGACATCCTTGTCACTCACCCTTCGGGCGCCTCTGGCGTCCAAATTTGTTCCAGACAAATTTGTGAGCGCAGCGAGTTTTGTCCAAT
>JABURN010000146.1 GCA_014762585.1 Methylophaga sp. | reverse complement strand
ATCCCTGACAAACAGTTGGCAATCCAATGCAGCTTCCAACTGTGAAATATGCTTGGACAAGGCTGGCTGAGAAATAAATAAAGCCTCTGCCGCTCCCCTGAAACTGAGTTTTTCTGCCACAGCCAGAAATGACCTGAGTTGCTTAAGGTCAAACTTGAACTGATAACTCCGTGCAATCAGCTGATTCATAATTAGTATTAGACCTCTCCAGTAAATAGCTTATAACCTCGACCAGGTCACATTTCCCCCTCATCTAGGGGAGTGACCGGGGTATCTGACAATGGCTTTGCTCAGAGAAACAATGCTTTTCTGAAGTTAAGCGGCTGCTAAATAACGGGAGGTAGCCATGAAGATTAATGAGCCAGTTACTCAGGTGGAGGAGAGCTATTCGAGTAGTGCCAACATCCTTTCCACCACAAATAGTAAGGGAATTATCAGTTATGTCAACAAAGACTTTATTGACATAAGCGGCTTCACGGAAGAAGAGTTAATTGGCAAAAGTCACAATATTGTGCGTCATCCTGATATGCCGCCGGAAGCCTTTTCCATGCTATGGAGCAGGTTGAAATCCGGTGAATCCTGGATGGGGCTGGTCAAAAATCGCTGTAAAAATGGCAACCACTATTGGGTTGATGCTTATGTCACCCCCACGATTAAGGATAACGGGGAGCTGGAGTATCAATCCGTCAGACGTAAACCCTCATCCGAGCGTGTAGAAAGAGCCCAACATCTATACCAGGGACTACGTGCAGGTAAAAAGATGAAACAGCTCAACACTCGCTTGCCCTTCCGAATAGTGTTGATGCTCTGGGCAGCTTTACCCATCATCGTGTCACTTATGGTCAGTCACTTTTTCCCTTCTCTCCCACCCGCTGTATTTGTTCTCTTTGCTCTGTTTATATCAGCCACCGGACTATGGCGTTCCAGCCAGGCGCTGAGCGACTTGTTCAGGCATTCAGTCGAGATTGTTAATGACCCTGTTGCCCGTTATGTCTATACCGGTCGTCAGGATGAAGTCGGTAATCTCATGCTGGCCATGCGCTTTCTGGAATCAGAAACTGCTGGTCTGATCGGGCGTATTGCTGACAGTGCTGGTGCAATGGGTCACAAAACACAATCACTTGGTGATGCCATCTCGGCTTCCAAGGGCTATGCAGAACAGCAGTTCAACGAGACAGAACAGGTCGCAACAGCAGTCAACGAAATGGTCGCTTCGATCCAGGAAGTCTCAAAGAATGCCCAGAACACCAGCATGATGGCCAGCGAAGGTTTGCAGGCCGTGGAAAAAGGTCAGGCAGTGATCAACACCACGACGCAAGTCAATCAGCAATTGCAGGAAAGCTTTGCCCAAGCCTCTGAGACGATCAGAGCATTGGAGAAAAGCAGTCAGGATATCGCCATTGTGCTGGATGTGATTAATGATATCTCAGAGCAAACCAACCTGCTGGCGCTCAATGCCGCCATTGAAGCGGCCCGTGCCGGAGAGGCCGGCCGAGGTTTTGCCGTGGTTGCTGATGAAGTGCGATCCCTGGCCAGTCGTACGCGGGCATCGACGGAAGAAATTCGGGGTATGGTTGATCAGTTACAATCCGATGCCACAACCGCTGTCAACGCGATGGAGGATGGTATCAGTCACGCTGAGATGAGTGCAGAACAAGGCAAAGATATCGTCGAAGCTTTTGAACATATTCTCCACACTATAGAAAACATTAACGATATGACCCGACAAATCGCGTCCGCTGTTGAAGAGCAAAGCGCTGTGTCGGAAGAGATCAATAAAAGCATTCATACCATCAGAGACTCGTCGGATCGTAATTATAAAGAGGCCGATAACACGGTGGGCATTAGCGATCATATGAAACAAGCTATTACGAGCTTCAATGAGCTGGCCACTCAGTTCTGGGCTAAACAAACAGATTAAGCAGGATAAAGATGGATTTTTTATGCTCAACCTGAGAAAACACCCTGTCATTCTGGAAGAAATATTCAAACGTTCGCAAGAGGGCATCATCGTTACCGATGAGAAGGTCAATATCATTGCCTGCAACGATGCTTTTTGCCGGATCACCGGCTACAGCCGGGATGAACTATTGGGCAACAACCCAAGCATGCTCAGTTCCGGCAAACATGACACCGATTTTTATGCCCTGATGTGGCAAACGATCAGAGACCAGGGCTGGTGGCAGGGAGAAGTCTGGAACCGCAATAAACAGGGTGAGTTTTATGCTGAGTTGCTGTCGGTGAACCGCTTACAGCTTGATCCGAATGAAGCGCCCTTCTATCTCGGCATGATGTCTGATATCACCAAAATGAAGGAGCACCACGCCACGCTGGAAAAGCTGGCCCATTATGACTCTCTGACCGCTCTGCCCAATCGCAATTTGCTTGAAGATCGTTTCGAACGCGCTATTGCCAAATGTGATCGGATGCAGGAAATGCTGGCTGTCTGCTTTCTGGATTTGGATGACTTCAAACCGGTTAATGACACCTACGGTCACTATGTCGGAGATCTGCTACTGATTGAGTTAACCCAGCGGATAAAAAATACCATTCGTGAGCAGGACACCGCGTCGCGTTATGGTGGTGATGAGTTTGTGCTTTTGCTGGGCGAACTGCACAGCCGCCAGGATTGTGAAATGGTGTTGAACAAGCTGCTGGAGGCACTGGGAGAACCATATGAAATTGAAGGCAATATTATCAATATCGGTGCTTCAATTGGTTATACCCTCTATCCCTTTGACCGGGGGTCGCTTGAGTCATTGATTGATCACGCCGATCAAACATTGTACCGGGTCAAAAATAACGGCAAGAACGGCATCTCAATGTATGGTGATACCGCCCTGGCCAATCAAAGCTCACGATTCAGTTTCAATCAGCCCGAGGTGCTCTCTGCAATCAGCGCCGGCCAACTGAGACTCCACTTTCAGCCCAAGCTGAACATCGCCGATGGCGAGTTAATCGGTTTTGAGGCACTGGTCAGGTGGCAACATCCGGAGAAGGGACTATTGATGCCGCTTGAGTTTCTGCCGGCTATCAATGAATCGGACGTGGAGATCAGTCTTGGTTTATGGGTCATTCGCGAAGCACTCACGCAGATGCAACAGTGGCACGCACATGGCCTTAAACTCGCTGTCAGCGTCAATTTATCAGCCTACCAGCTTGCTCGCGGTAGCTTTTTAGAGACACTGAGTAAAATTTGTCAGGACTTCCCGGAAACTGATTTAAGTTACTTCCAGATTGAAATTCTGGAAAGTCATGCGCTCGACGAGCTTTCTACAATTAAAAACGTGATTCATGCCTGTAAAGAGCAGCTGAATATCGCCACAGCACTGGATGATTTCGGTACCGGTTATTCCTCTTTAAGTCATATCCGAACTCTTCCTATTCACTCGGTCAAAATT
>JABURN010000160.1 GCA_014762585.1 Methylophaga sp. | reverse complement strand
AGCCGAAGCCGAAGCCGAAGCCGAAGCCGAAGCCGAAGCCGAAGCCGAAGCCGAGTCTGAAACTGAGCTGGCGATTGATTACCCAGAAGTAGAGCCTGTCGCAGAACAGCAAGCAGCACGCTCTGAACTGGAAGACTTGCGGGCCAAATTACGTGCCCGCACAGCACAGCTTAAAGCCGAGGCTGAAGCTCGCCAGTTACAAAAAGCTGAGGAGGAACAGCCAGAGCTCGAGACCACGCAGAATATTAACGAGGCATACGAGCAGGCGCTCAATGTTTCACCGGAAGAGAAAGCGCAGACTGGTGAGATTGAACTAACGCCTGAGGCGGATGAGCTTACAGAGCCGTCGTTGCAGGAAGCAGGTTACAGTTCATTAGAGGCAGAAGAAAAAGCGATTGAAGCACTTTCGCCAGAAACTACTGACTTGAACGAGCCGGCATCAGCAGAGGATGCTGAAGATGAAGCCACGCTTGCAGCCGAGTGGGAGCAACAGCTTACGGATCAGGTAGAATTGACGGGTACCGAGCTGGACCCGGGAACTGAACTCAATGCTGATACGGAGACCAGCGAGGGGCTGACAGATGAAAATGGCATGGCGGCTGAGTTAGAACCTCAATTGCCAGAAAAGTCAGATGCGGAGACAGCGGAAGAGCTAGCTGAGCTTGCGCCTGAATCAATTACGGATAATATCGAAAACCCTCAGGCGAATACTGCGCCGCTGGATGATGAAGCAGAACTGGCTGCACAATGGGAGCAAGAACTCACAACGTCCAGCGTCACTGAAGCGCCGTCCGAAGCTGATGATAGTTCAGAACCTGATAGTCAGAACGACACAACAGATACTGAGGACGAAGCTGCGATGCTGGCAGAATGGGAGCAGCAGCTGGTCAATGAATCGCCGTCTTTCACATCCCCCGAAGTAAAAGCAGACAGCGCGGCGCAGGATGAACCCGCCAGGCATGAATCATCAGCCGGCAATGAGCCTGATGATGAAGCAAACATCGCCGCTGAATGGGAGCAACAGCTTGAGCAGGAACAGGCTGTTAGTGTTGAAGACTCTGAACAGATAGCAGCTGAAGCAGATGAAACCATCCCGGCTGAAGAACCGGCCTCAGGCGAACAGCAGGTAGCAGAAGAGACTGATGAAGCCGGGATGCTGGCCCAGAGCGAACAACAACTGCCCGACGAAGCTGAACCGTCAGTTGCAGAAGTGCAGCAGGAAGAAGCTCAGGATGATGGTTTTGTCGCATTTTCTGAAACCCAGGCGAGCCAAATCGCCGATCAGGAACAGGCTGAGGCAGAGAGGGAAGCCGCCCTGGCCGCTGCCTGGGAACAGGGTAATGCATTTGACCTTGCGTCAACGCCAGAGGACCAGGATCAAGCTCAGTCAGATACCCGGCAGACAGGACAAGCTGACACAGACAGCAGTGAAGTAGAGGATGAAGATATCGATACCGGTCCGCCGGTCAAGCTCACGGATTCCAAAGCCGCCTTATCTGAAATGTGGGATGACTTGACCGAAGAGCCTCTGCCTTCAGAGGAAGATCTGGAGTCCATGTTTGAGGAAATAAGGCAATTGGATCAGAGTGAGCCGGCATCCGGAGATGATAAGCGTGATCAGAGCAAACCAGTCGAAAAGGATGAATTGAAGTCCATTCTGTCCTCGATTCCTTCATTCTCGCAAATGAATAAAAAGTCCGATCGCTAGACCGGTTTCAAGCGTAATTTCCCACTGCGCCAGTATCGCTATTCTGCTAAAATCTGGCGCAGTTTTTATCGGGAAAAACCATGACAGAACAAGTCCATGATGTCGCCATCATTGGTGGCGGGGTGTGTGGTACGGCGCTGCTGTATCTCCTGAGTGAATACACGGATATCGAGCATATCGCGCTGGTGGAAAAATACGATGATGTGGCCAAAGTGAACTCTCACGGCCGCAACAACAGCCAGACCCTGCACTGCGGTGATATCGAGACCAACTACACCCTGGAAAAAGCGGCCAAAGTCAAAGCGGCCGCCGAGATGGTGGTTAACTTTGCTCAAATGCTGGACGACCACGACAAGGTGATTTTCAAGTACCCGAAAATGGTGCTGGGCGTCGGTGAAAAAGAGTGTCAGCAACTGCGTGAACGTTTTGAAAAATTCAAAACCGTGTTCACCACCATGCAACTGCTGGAAAAAGAACAGATTGCCGAGATCGAACCCAATGTCATCATGGTCGATGGCAAAATGCGCGAAGAGCCCTGTGTTGCACTCGCTGTCCTCGATGAATATTCCGCAGTGGATTATCACCAACTGGCCCAGCGCTTTGTGCAGGAAGCCAATAAAAACACCGATAAGGCGATTTCACTGTGCTTAAACAGTCACGTTGAAAACATTGTAGAAAAAGACGGCGTGTTTTCCATCGTGACCCAGAACCAGGTGATTAAAGCCAAAACCGTGGTGGTCTCAGCAGGTGGTCATAGCCTGCTGTTGGCCCAGCAAATGGGCTATGGCCTCGAATATTCCTGTCTGCCGGTCGCAGGCAGTTTCTATTTCACCCCGCCGCTGCTTAACGGCAAGGTTTACACTGTACAAAACGACAAATTGCCATTCGCTGCCGTGCACGGTGACCCGGATGTACTGGTAGAGGGCAAAACCCGCTTTGGACCCACCGCCTTACTGCTTCCCATGCTGGAACGTTATAACAGCAAGACCTTTGTTGAGTTTCTGCGGGTGCTGAAACTGGACCGTAGGGTATTCAAAGTCTTCTGGGACCTGTTTAAAGTCAGCGATATCCGCAATTACATCTTTAAGAACTTCCTGTTCGAAGTGCCCGGCCTGCGCCGTTGGCTGTTCATGCGCGATGCACGCAAAATCGTCCCTTCACTGAAGCTGGAAGATGTCAGTTTTGCCAAGGGCTTTGGTGGCGTTCGTCCGCAGTTGATTGATAAAAAATCATCCAAACTGATGCTCGGGGAAGCCAAAATCAATCCCGGCAGTGGTATCGTCTTTAATATGACGCCGTCGCCCGGCGCGACCAGTTGTCTGGAAAATGCTGAGCTCGATATGCGTTTCGTGGCTGGCAGACTCGGCGCAAAAATTGATGAAGCACGGCTCAATGCCATCCTGCATAAATAGTATGCTGAACACTTAAGCTTTGCCGGTCCGGGACGATACATAAATGTAGGAATCAGTCTCACTGAAGGAAATACAATGCAGACACCGTCATCCAGGCTGAATAAGAGCAGCAAGCACTCTGAACAGAAACAGCTGTTTACCTTTTTTGTTAAGGATATGCTGTTCGGGTTGGATGTCGAGCATGTGTTGATGCTGGACCAGAATGTCGATAAGGTCCAGCCGCTGCCGTTGGAAGAGCAGGGCTTTTGCGGTGTGATTAAGTTTCAGGGCGTCGTCGTGCCGGTGTTGGATTTCGCCCACAGGCTCAACATCCGTTCGGGACTGGATACGAAAAAAGCCCTCATCTCAGAGCTCAAAACACAACTGCAGTCGCATCAGCAATGGTTGGAGACGCTGAATGAAGCGCTCTTTAACAGCGAAGCCTTTCACCTTGACCTGGAAACGGCAGACTGCAGCACCAGTCTGTGGTTGCGTCACTTTGAATCACGTGATGAAACACTCAATGAACTGGTCAAAGCCCTGGCGGAACCGCACGCTCAATTACATGAAGCCGGCGTGACGGCCCTCAGACAAGCCCAGGGTCAGGAACCGAAACACATGGCCACGTTGTTCCGTCAACAGGCGGGTCAGCCACTACAGAAAATCAAAAACCTGATCTCGCGTGCCTGCGAACAATTGCAAAGCGATATGCGCCAAGTGCTTTTGTTTGTTACTGAGGATGGCAAAACACCTCGCTATGCTTTACTGATAGATGAAATCAATGATGTCATCAGTTATGATGCGTCGAATTTCCAGTCCAGTGCCAGTGGCGCGCTGGCACAGTTTCGTAAAATAGGTGATGTACTCGCCGGGGTTTACACCGATGACACCCAGCCGGACTGTCTGTATTTTGATGTAAATAAACTGGCGGATAGCGAAGCACTGCAAACTGCCCAAGCCTGAACCATTTCTGCAACAAGATGAAGTCTTCCCCCTATATCACTGCTGAAGGCATGTTCCGCCTTAATCAGGAACTCAGCGAGCGCTGGCAGCGCCGTCGTGAAGTCGTGCAGGCACTTGCCGCAGCAGCAGCGGAAGGGGACCGCAGCGAAAATGCTGAATATATTTATCGTAAAAAAGAACTGCGCGAACTCGACCGCCGAATCCGTTACCTGCAGAAACGCTTGCCTGATCTGAAAGTCGTTCACGACACCCCGGATAATCAGCAAAAGATCTTCTTCGGCGCCCGGGTAACGCTGGAAACCGAAACCGGTGAAGAAGTCACGTACCGGATTGTCGGTCCTGATGAAATCGACTTTGAAAAAGGCAATATCAGTGTTGATTCACCGATGGCCCGTGCGTTGCTGGGCAAGGAAGTCGACGATGAAATCATCATCCGGGTGCAGGAAGAATCCAAAACGTTCTTTGTGCTGTCTATCCTTTATCTGAACCCCTGAAATTTTCTCAATAAAGCTTGCTTGTGTCGCTAAAGATTTTATATGATACGATATATCATAAATTAATAGCGGGTAGCCTAATGCCGACTGTCTCAGGCTCTGACTATTGGCAGGGGCGTTTCAGGCTGACGCATGGAGCATTGATATGGACGAGAGCACGCTGCTGAATGCGGCTCACGAGGAGTATATGAATGCCGAGCAACTGGCATTTTTTGATCTCAGGCTGCAACGGTTAAGACAGGAAACACTGACAGAAATTGAAACCCTGAGAGCGGAAATAAGCCAGGGGAGGGTAAGCGATATGAGCGACAGAGCGACCTTGGAGGAGGAGGCTATTATCGCCATCCGCATCGCCGACAGAAAACGTCAGCTGATCCCTAAAATCGACGCCGCCCGTCAGCGAATCAGGCAGGGTGACTATGGCTATTGTCTGCAGACCGGTGAAGCGATTGGACTTGCCCGGCTGCTGATTCGGCCGACCGCCGAGTATTGCGCCGACGTCAAAACCATTAATGAAAGAAAGGAAAGTCACTATGACCATTGAGTCCGATTCACGCTTGCCCGTGACCGTTTTATCAGGGTTTCTAGGTGCCGGTAAAACCACAGTACTGAATCATATTCTCAATAATCGAGAGGGCCGCAGAGTGGCCGTTATCGTCAACGATATGAGTGAAATCAATATCGATGCCCAGCAGATTAATCATGAGGTAGATTTCAACCGCGCTGAAGAAAAGCTGGTGGAGATGAGTAACGGTTGCATTTGTTGCACTCTGCGTGAGGATCTGTTGCTCGAGGTTCGCCGTCTCGCTGATGAGGGCCGATTCGATTATCTTGTCATTGAATCCACCGGGATATCCGAGCCCTTGCCGGTAGCAGAGACATTTACCTTTGCCGATGAATCGGGTCAGAGCCTGTCGGAAGTGGCCAGACTGGATACGCTGGTAACCGTGGTTGATGCCGCCAATTTTCTTAATGATTTCCAGCAGGCCGATATGCTGCAGGAGACCGGTGAATCTCTGGGAGAGGACGACAATCGCAGTGTCACCGATTTATTGGTGGATCAGATTGAGTTCTGCGATGTGATATTAATCAGCAAGACCGATCTGTGCAGTCCTGAGCAAATCAGAGCCGTCACTGGCGTTATCAAAAGTCTGAACCCGGAAGCCGAGATTATTCCCATTGAACAGGGGCAGGTCGATCTCAAACAGGTACTGGCAACCGGGAAATTTGATTTTGAAAAGGCCGAACAGTCACCGGGCTGGCTGAGGGAAGTTCGCGGTGAGCATATTCCTGAGACAGAGGAATATGGCATCAGCAGCTTTACCTATACCGCACGCAAGCCGTTCAATCCGGAAAAGTTTTATGACTTTCTGCATCAGGAATGGCCCTGTGGCAAATTGATCCGTTCCAAGGGCTACTTCTGGCTGGCCAGCCGGCCGCAGTTTGCCGGTAGTTGGAGTCAGGCTGGCGGAATTGCAAGACATGGCTTTGCCGGCATGTTCTGGCGCGCTGTGCCTGAAAACCGCTGGCCGGAGGACGAAGAATCCAGACAGATGATCATGGAAAACTGGGTGGAGCCCTTCGGCGATATGCGCCAGGAACTGGTGTTTATCGGGCAGAATATGGATGAAGCTGAGGTCAAAGGCATGCTGGATGACTGTCTTATCAGTGACGAGGAGCTTCTGGCTGGCAAAGCCCTCTGGCAAACCATGCCGGATCCGTTTCCGCACTGGGAGCAGGCATAATGTCAGCCCTCGCGAATCAAATTGTCCAGCCAGTGATGATGGCCGATAATCCACTGGTACTGAGCGAGATTTATCAGCCCGGTGTCGACTTTGCTATCTGGCAGCGCCAGTTGAGTGATGAACTGGAACAGAACATAAGCAGCCTGTTGCAACAACAGAAAACCTTCACTTTTCGTGTCATCCTGCGACCTGAAGAGGTCAGTGACTGGCTCAAGGCCCAATGGCCGGCGAGCTATTATGGCGCACTACAGGCGGATGTGCAGAAACTGGTCACGATGTTTGCGGATTTATTTGATCAGACCCATGTCGGGATGCGTCTGGAACTGGTCGACAGAACTTTGTGCCCGCTGTTTCATGTAGATAAAGTCATGGCACGTATGGTGACGACTTATCACGGGCCAGCCACCGAATGGCTAACGGAAGATAATATTAATCGTCAGGCGCTCAAAGTGCGGCAGCACGAACAGGTAGTGCGTGATCCGGCCGGGCTGCAGCAAGCCAGTGCCGGTGAGGTACTACTCTTCAAAGGCCAGGAGTGGCCCCAGGAAGACGTGAAGGGCATCGTGCACCGTTCGGCACAGGCAACCGCTGAAAACAGGCGCCTGTTACTGACCCTGGATCTGGTTTGAGCTGCAAACCGCATGTCGGCAGGGCGGTTTACTGTTAGAATCTGATGGCAAGCCGGCCTTGAAACATATGCACTGTGGGCAGAAATAGCATGAAAACTGACAAAATTCTTCAGCAAGCGGAAAAGACCTGTCTCGAGCAAGGGGGCAGACTGACTCCAAAACGTCGCCATGTGCTGGAAATACTGCTGGAAAAACCTCAGCCGCTGTCAGCTTATGAAATTGCCGAGCATTACCAGCAATTACTTAATGAGAAAATTCCGGCGATGTCGGTCTACCGCATGCTCGAGTTTCTGATTTCCCAGGGCCTGGTTCACAAGCTGGCCTCTGCCAACAAGTTTATCGCCTGCTCTCACATTGCCTGCGATCACGGCCATGAAACGCCGCAGTTTTTGATTTGTGATAACTGTCAGTCGGTCCGGGAAGTCGGTATTGATAACCGACTGATCAATGCCTTGGAAAAAAGCATTCAGGATAATCACTTCCAGCTCAATAGCCCGCAACTGGAGCTGCATGGCCTGTGTCAAAACTGCCAGTCACACTGAGCAGATGATCAAGATCGAGTTTAACACTCGCCCTGGCGACGGGCCTGATAATCCATTTTCATGGTCATTTTGCCCAGTGGGGTATCCATTTCACTGTTCATCTGGCCCTGCATACGTTCACCATGGAAGGTGGCGTAACCACTGAAACGGGTTTGCATGCCCTGCATATCGCAGATGGCGGCATAGTCGGCGCGCTCGCTCTTTATGTCAACACGGGTCAGTTTGCAGTTTTTGGGAATCTCAAGCACATCAACGCCCTTGTCCAGATCAGCCTGAGTGACGCACTGCCGGTTTTCACTGGTCTGAGGTGCAATTTTCATCGGCCCTTCGATCTGCGTGTTGTGGGTGTAAACCCATATACCCGGTTTCAAATCCGGCGTTTCGGCGCTGGCGATGGGCGCCATCAGAGCAGCGCAGAGGGCAAAAAAGAAAAATGGTCGACGCATAAAAAAAGCTCCTGTCAGGACAGAACAATCTCGCTCGGATTATAGCCCTTACTTTACGCGTCAGGGAGGATAATAAACAAATGGTTTATGCTAAATATGATACGATATATCATATTTATTATTACTCTTATCCGGATGGCCCGCTGACTTCAGTACTGCCGACGCCCCGAGCTTGAAGGGCCTGCAACAACCGACAAAACAAAAATATCTGATGACGATTAGCTGTTTAAAAAACGCCCGAATATATGATCCTCTGCAGCAGGCTAACGGTGAACTGACCACGCTCTGGATCGCCGGTGACCGCATTATCAGCGAACCAGCCTATGAGTTGCAGCAGAACGCCACGGTTTACGATCTTGAAGGGGCGGTGACCATGGCCGGGGCTCTGGATGTTCATAGTCATATTGCCGGTGGCAACGTCAATACTGCCAGGCTGATGCTGCCTGAACAGCACCGCAGTCAGCTTGAGCGGAATAGGAAAACGCCGTTTGCCAATGCCAAGTGGTCTTCCTTTGAGACCGGTTATCGCTATACCGAAATGGGCTATAGCATGGTGCTGGAACCCGCGATGTTACCGGTTAATGCCCCACAGGTTCATGCTGAGCTCGCTGATATTCCCATTATCGATACGGCGGCGCTGGCCGTGCTGGGGAGTGATGACTTTCTGGTGCGTCTGTTAAGAGCCGATGCCAGTCAGTCGCAAATCAATGATTATGTCAGCTGGACAATGAACAAAACCAAGGCCTTGGGTTTGAAAGTCATCAATGCCGGCGGATCACAGGCCTTTAAAAAAGGCGCGTCGACCTTTGGTCTTGATGATGTGGTGCCGGAGTATGGCATCTCCTCACGTCAGCTATTACAGCACCTGCAAACGGCGGTGGTGCAGACGGGCCTGCCGCATCCTGTGCATGTGCATTGCAACAACCTCGGTACGCCCGGCAACATTCAAACCATTGTCGATACCATGGAAGCCGCGCAGGGGCTGCCAATGCATCTGGCGCATGTGCAGTTCTACGGCTATGGCGATGAGGGAAAATACGGCTTTTCCTCCTCGGCAGCAAGATTAATGGAAGCATTTCATCGTCATCCCAATATCACCATGGATGTCGGCCAGGTGTTATTCGGTCAGACGGTCACGCTGTCTGGTGATGTCATGGCCCAGTTTGATCGTCGCAATGATGCCTCACCACAAAAGTGGCATGTCTGGCATGCTGAAAATGAAGGCAGTGGCGGCATCGTGCCTTATCACTACAAATCTGCCGGCTTTGTTAACGGCCTGCAGTGGGCCATCGGACTGGAAATATTTCTGCTCTGTGATGATCCCTGGCGGTTGTTTTTTACCACCGATCATCCCAATGGGGCGCCTTTCACCCGTTATCCGGATTTGCTCAGGTTGCTGATGGATTATGAATACCGGATGGAATGTCTGTCTAATCTCCACCCGGATATCGCTGAAATGACGCTGCTGGCCGATATCAAGCGTGAGTACAGTTTGTATGAAGTGGCGGTGATGACGAGGGCTGCACCGTCAAAATTACTCGGGCAGCATGATCGTGGCCACCTGAAACCCGGAGCGAGAGCAGATATTGCAGTATACCGGGAGCAGGGGGACAAAGCCGCCATGTTCCGCCGCGCTGATAAAGTTTTCAAGAATGGCCAACTGGTGCTGGACGAGGGCGCTATTCTGAGTTCTGTCCCGGGTCGGACACTGGCGCTGAATGTAGGCTATGACCGAAATATTGAAAGCCATATCCAGTCATATTTCGATCGCTATTACAGCTTGAGACTAAGCAATTATGGCGTCACGGAGAGTGATGCTGATCATGACAGGTCATTCCAGACGCACAAAGTCAGTGGCGCTTTTTCAAATTAACACTCTTTAACGTGTTTTATTATTCTTTATTGATACGTTACATCATAACTTTGGAGGCATGAATGAAAGATAAAATGGCTGTGTTCTTTTCCGGACTGTGTCTGGTGCACTGTGTGCTAACACCACTGATAATCGGCGTCGGCGTCATGGGCTTTGTCGGTGACATGCTGGAGTCTGAATGGGTCCACATTGTGATGTTATTTCCGGTCGTGGCGTTGGCGGTGTTTAGTCTGCCATCAGCCTATCGCAGTCATCGCACCCACTGGCCGATGGTGCTGGCAGTGCTGGGCATTGCCGCCCTGTGCAGCGCTTTTTTTCTGCCTGAAACCATGGAGTTATGGATCACCATACCAGCCGCGAGCTTACTGATTCTGGCGCACAGCTGGAACAGTGTACTGTTGCAGCGTCAGCGGCTTAAAATGACTGCGTCACAAGCTTAATCTGCTTCACTCAAGCAGTTTGTAGCACTTCAGGAGGCATCTATGAAATCAGCCATGTTCGGGTCTGTCGGTTCGGGTAATAAAATGCTCTTCGGTCTCATGCTGACGGGACTTTTAACGTTGATATCGTCAAAGGCTCAGGCTGATGACAGGCATGGTCATGAGCATCAAGATCAGGCCTCTGTAGCAGCCCATGTGCATGGGGAAGCAGCGCTCAATATCGTGATTGATGGTGCATTGATTCTGGCCGAATTTATTTCGCCTCTGGAAAATCTGCTGGGCTTTGAACATAAACCGACCACGCCTGAACAAAAGCAGGCTTTTCAGGATTTACAGCAGAACCTCATGGATTATCAGGCCTTGTTTGAGTTGACTGATGCCAGCTGTACACAGATCGAACAACACACAACCTCGCCTTTTTCTCAAGCAAACCATGCGCATGCAGAGTGGCACAGCGAATATCATCTTCAGTGCAGTGTCATGGGTGAAAAAGTCAGCATCAAGCCGCAATTGTTCTCTGCTTATCCCGCTCTGCAAAAACTCACCGTGCAGATGATTACGGAACAAGGTCAGTCAGAGCTTATCCTGTCTAGCGACAAAGACATTATTCCACTCAGATAACAGGCTTAATCAACCCTGTAATAAATGACAGCATCCAATCCCAGCATGATTCAACGTGCACTGCCAACCAATGTCATCACCGGTTTTCTCGGTGTCGGTAAAACCTCAGCCATTCAACATCTGCTCAAACATAAACCGGACGACGAGAACTGGGCGGTATTGATTAATGAGTTCGGCAAAGTAGGAATTGATCGTCAAATTCTGGCTGCTTCAAATCAACACAAGCGCGTTGAAATTCGAGAAGTCGCCGGAGGCTGTATGTGCTGTTCAGCAGGTCTGCCCATGCAGGTCGCCCTCAATCAACTGCTGAGAAGACGCAAACTCGACCGATTACTGATTGAACCCAGCGGACTGGGTCACCCGGAAGAGGTTATCGCCTCACTGGCCGGACCTAATTACCGTGGGTTGCTGGATATTCGAGCCACGCTGACGTTGGTCGACGCCAGACACTTTAAAGACCCGCGATATACTGACCATCCTGTGTTTCAACAGCAACTGCTTGTTGCCGACACGCTGGTGGTGAATAAAACCGACTTGTCGGATTTCAGTGATATTCAGCAGATGGAAAAAACACTGCTGGCATTGCACCTGGATGCATTGCCGGTCAGATATTGTGAAAAAGCACAGATCGAGCCGCAGTGGCTGATCGCTGCCGCCAAATTTGATCAGGCGAAATGGGCCAATCCGCCGAGTGTCCTCAATCTTGAATCAACCGACAACCCGTTGCCAGAAAGCGGAATTTTGAGAGAAGAACAGCAACTGGATGGCTGGTACAGTTGCGGCTGGCGCTTTGCTGAACAGTGGCATTTTGATGAAGCACTTCTGCTTGATTGGTGCCATTCGCAGCAGGCAGACAGGCTGAAGGCAGTCATCAATACCCGCGATGGCTGCCTGGTCATCAACCAGATAGAAGGCCAGTTAAGTACAAGCATCAGGCAGACAGTTGAAAGGGAAAGCCGGCTGGAACTGTTGTGTCGGCAAAAGCCGGACATCGAGGCATTGGAAGAGGTCTTAATCGCCTGTCGCTGCAATTATTCTTCGGTATAGAGCTCAACCGTTTCTGCTGTCATGCTGTAGGCTGACTGTGCGATCTCGTTCTCGGTAAAGCTTGTTTTGATGGTGCCTTCCAGCCAGTAGGCATTATAGATATCTTCGACCAGAATGCCCTTTTCTGAGGTGACGTAAATAATCTGGTTGGGTGGCGGCGGTGGCAGATGAATACAGGCGCCGAAATACGGCACCAGGAAAAACTCAGTCACTTGCTGTTTCTCATTCATCTCTATCGGTACGATAAAACCTGGCAGTCTTATCGACTTGCCGTCAAAATCTTCCACCACATCCGTCGACACCAACGCCCGCTGATAAGCGTCGTCCGGCATCGTCGACTGTTCCAGTGCGCTTAACATTTTATTGCTGAGTGAATCTTCCGGGCTGCCGTCTTCAATGTCACTGATATAGTCAGGCGGATTTTCCAGTGCTTTCAAATCTTTCTCCGGCAATAAATCGACCCAGTTGATACGCTGGTAATCTTTTGCCAGTGTCAGCCCTGATGCTGAGAGCAGCATGATAAAAAGCAGATGACGAAAACCAGTAGACATTATGATAGGCATACGAGACTCGTTATTGGCTTGATATGTTGTATCATTCATCGTGATTGTACATGAATTGACTGTGTGATTATGCTTCTTATCGAAGATCTGACATTCCGTTATCCGGGGGCGGATAAAGACCTGCTCAATATACCGCACTGGCAAGTCGAAGCCGGAGAAGCGATCTTTCTGACTGCACCCTCGGGTAGCGGCAAATCCACTCTGATCAATTTACTGGCCGGCATTATCACGCCGCAGCAGGGCACAATCCGTGTGCTGGATACACCGATCAATCAATTATCCGCCCGCCGACGTGATGCCTTTCGGGCGCGTCATATCGGCATGGTGTTTCAGCAGTTTAATCTCATTCCTTACTTGTCTGTGGCTGACAATATTCGTCTTGCGAGTCATTTTTCAGCCTTATCGACCCATGAAGCGGACAAACGCGCCTTGCGACTGCTCGATAAACTGGGCCTTTCGGACATGGAAGCCGGACGCAAGGCCGCTCAACTCAGTGTCGGTCAGCAGCAGCGGGTGGCGATTGCCCGTGCACTGATTAATGAACCTCAATTGTTACTGGTGGATGAGCCAACTTCAGCCCTCGATACTGGGCATCGGGATAAATTTATCGATTTACTGATGCAGCAACTGGTGCTGGCACGGACCAGCCTGATTTTTGTCAGTCATGATGCCAGCCTGCGGTCGCATTTCGGCCGTCATGTCGAGATAGGAGCACTGCAACATGATGCTGCTTAAACTCGCCTGGCATAGTCTGGGATCCCGCCTGGGCACAGTATTGCTGACCGTACTGATGATGAGTGTGAGCGTGTTTGTCCTGCTCAGTGTGGAAAACATTCGCCAGCAGGCCAAGGACAGTTTTCAGCAGAGTGTGTCCGATGTGGACCTGCTCGTTGGCCCGCGAACCGGGCAGATCAATCTGCTGCTGTATTCGGTTTTTCATATTGGTGTGCCAACCCATAATCTGAGTTGGGACAGTTACATGATGCTGAAGCAGCATCAGGACGTCGACTGGACCATTCCCTTATCTTTGGGAGACTCGCACAGAGGATATCGGGTGGTGGGAAGCGAACAGCAATTGTTTGAGCATTTTCGTTTTCGCTCTGATCACTCACTTGAATTTGCTTCCGGGCAGGCTTTCCGCGACACCTATGATGCGGTCGTCGGGGCAGAGGTCGCAGCGAGTCTGGGTTATCAGAACGGTGATAAGATTGTGCTGGCCCACGGCATTGCCGATACCAGTTTCAGCCGCCACGAGAATCACCCGTTTCAAATCAGCGGTATTCTCAAACCCACCGGTACTCCTGTGGATCGATCCATCTTCATCAGTCTGACTGGTCTGGAAGCAATGCATGCCGACTTTCCCGGTGCTAATACGGCGCCGGACCTGAGCCCGCAGTCAGTCACTGCGGTGTTACTCGGTCTTCATTCCAAAATCAAAACCTTCACGCTGCAGCGGGAAATCAATACCTATTCAGATGAGGCCCTGCAGGCCATTCTGCCGGGTGTGGCGCTTAGTAGTTTGTGGTCAATGCTGGGCGGGGTTGAGCAGACCTTATGGGTGATATCGCTGCTGGTATTGCTGGGGGCGCTGATCGGCATGGTCAATGTGTTGCTGCTGTCCATGCGTGAGCGGCGACATGAGTTGGCTGTGCTGAGAGCACTGGGTTACCGGCCCGGCTTTTTGTTTGCTTTGCTACAACTGGAAGCACTGCTCATTACCGCCTCGTCGATTATTGTCGCTTTGCTAGCTTTATGGGCCGGGGATATCTGGCTGCGCGAATGGCTACTGTCGCAATTCGGGCTGTTTCTTTCCGAGAGCCTGTTGCAGCCCGGCACGTGGCGATTGCTGCTGGGAATAGTTCTGGCCGCCATGATTTCAGCCCTGCTGCCGGCAGTGAATGCCTACCGGCAGGGGCTGAATACTCAGTTGCGTTGAGAGCTGCTTTAGTTGGCCGGAGTCAGCCGATAAATCACACCGGCATCAGTGCCTACTAATACAGCGCCGTCCGGCGCTTCAATCACGTTGCGGATACGACTGTTGAGGCTACGAAGCAGGCGCTTTTCGTCTACCGCTTCGTTATTCTCATTGAGCGTGACGATATTCAGGTGTTGCAGCTTCATCGCGCCCGATAACAACTTGCCTTGCCAGGCAGGGAACAGCTCACCCTGATATTGAATCAGGCCGCTGGGGGCAATCGACGGGTCGTACATTTTTACTGGTTGTTCCATGCCGGCTTTTTTCTCTTCCCCGACTGCCAGTGGCGCCCAGTACTCTTTACCATAAGAGATTTCAGGCCAGCCATAGTTATTGCCAGGCTTGACCAGGTTGATCTCGTCACCGCCACGGGGACCATGTTCCTGGGCCCAGAGCGTATCGGTTTCGGTGTTGTAAAACAGGCCCTGGACATTACGGTGACCGTAGCTCCAGATTTCGGGCAGGGCATTGTCCTGACCAACAAAAGGATTATCCTCAGGTACACTGCCATCGAGGTTCAGACGCAAGATGCTGCCGGCGTGGTTGCCGAGATCCTGCGCATAGTCGCGCTCACCCCTATCGCCGAGAGACAGGAATACGTGGCCTTTGCCATCAAAGGCGATACGACCGCCAAAATGTACACTATTACCCGTGCGGCTCTGGGTCACGATGAGATCCTGCCAGTCGACAAGTTGATTATCATTAATACGTGCTCTGGCTAGGGTCGTGGCGCCCTGACCGTCGACATCTTTGCTATAGCTCAGATAAATCCAGCCACTGTCCTCAAAATCCGGTGCCAGACGAATATCAAAGAGGCCGCCCTGACCACCAACACGGATATCCTCCGGCAGGCCACTGATTTCTGTGGTTTCACCACTATTCATATCAACCCGGCTCAGAGTTTCATCACGCTGGGAGACCAGTAATTGATTTTCAGGCAGAACGGCCATCCCCCAGGGGATACTCAGACCACTGGCGACTTCTGCAATGTTGAGATCTTTATCGCGGCTGATATCGGCATGGGCGGTGAAGGTGATGCAACACAGTGAAAAGGTCAGCGTAAATAGCCATTTCATAATGAAGTCCTTGTTTCAAATAAGCATTAAGCGTTGACAGAGTATTCGAACAGTTACACTTGCCTGTAAGTTCTTGCAAGCGGCACTATGTCGGACCTGGATTGTTTCACCAAGGTTCGCGATGACAAAGGTGGTGAGGATTTTCTGTTTCCCGATACGTTATGACTCGTTATTGACAGGTTCTGAGCTTTTGCTGATATTGGGATATGTCACAACTAATAAGTACAGGTTATGATTTTTCCAGTTCAATTTGAGCAGGCAGCAAAAATCTGGTCTGGATTCAGACAGGCGCCCCAGCCATCAAGAACCCGTTGAGAACATTCAACGACTGAAACGCTTCTGCGCCCAGTCTTTGATAAAGACAGCCACTGCTCAGCCCTTAAGAACTACAGGACAACATCGAGCAGCCGGGACGATTACGCGCCCAGTCAGGACGTTTAGCCGCATACTGCTGATACTGAGGCTGCTCGTCGTATGGATGGCGCATCACATCCAGTAATTCCTCGACCAGCGAATAGTCACCTTGTTCCGCCTTATCGATAGCCATCTGAGCCAGGTAATTGCGTAGCACATACTTGGGATTCACTTTATTCATTTTGGCTTTACGGGTCTCATCATCAATACCGTCTTCCTGAACCCGTTTCAGATAGCGGCGTATCCAGGCGATAAAATCATTTTTATCCGTTCTGTTCAGACTCTCCGGTGCATAGAAAGCAATCATCAGCGGCGCCAGCAGTTTGTGCTCGTCGGCATCTATGTCATCCACACTGACATCTGCCAGATGACGATAAAACAGGGTCATATCGGTCTCAGTGAACTGCATGACCCGGTTGAGTTCTTGATTCAGTTCTTCATCACCTTCAATGAACGCACTCAACCCCAATTTGTCAGCCCGCATCTGCTGCCATTTATCTGTATAAACCGTGACATAGTCGTTAAGAATGTTTCTCAGTGCTTCAGCATCATCAATCAGCGGATAGATGGCATTGGCCATCTGCAACAGGTTCCACTGGGCAATCTGCGGCTGAGCCCCGAAGCGGTAACGGCGACCGACGGCATCAGTGGTGTTGGGCGTCCAGTTGGGATCGTAATCGTCAATCCAGCCATAAGGACCGTAATCGATAGTCAGGCCCAATACCGAAGTGTTATCCGTGTTGAACACGCCGTGAACAAAACCGACCCGCATCCAGTCGACCACCATATCCGCGGTGCGCTCACAGATTTCTCTGAACCACTCTAGATAGGTTTCTTTACCGGGCTCACCCAGATGGGGGAAGTCGGTTTCCAGTGTGTAATCCACCAGTTGCTTCAGCGTGTCGATATCGCCCCGAGAAGTAAAGATTTCGTAGCTGCCAAGGCGCAGAAAAGAGGGCGACACCCGACAGACCACCGCGCCGGGTTCAGCCTTGGGGCGTCCGTCATAAAACATGTCGCGGGTCACATCTTCACCGGTAGCGATAATGCTGAGTGCCCGGGTAGTGGGAATGCCCAGGTGATACATCGCTTCGCTGCAGAGAAATTCGCGAATGGAGGAGCGCATCACCGCCAGGCCATCAGCCATCCGGGAGTAGGGCGTTTCTCCGGCGCCTTTCAACTGCAGGCAGAAACGTTTGCCTTCATCGTTAATGACTTCCCCCAGGTTAATGGCACGACCGTCACCGAGCTGTCCCGCCCAGTTGCCGAACTGGTGCCCACCGTAGCATTGAGCATGCGGCTCCATACCCGGCAACAGTTCATTACCAACAAAAACGCGGGTGAACTGTCTGCTGTGACATTCGGCTTCAGTTAAACCCAGTTCAGCCGCCATCTCTTTTGAATAGGCAACCAGTTCTGGTGCCTTGACCTGCTGCGGTTTCACAAAGGAATAGCAGGCACCCAAAACCTGGCGTCGATGATTGTCTGTTTCCGGATCAGCCGGTAATTCACGGACAAACTTGTTGTCGAAACGGAAGTCGAGTTCACTGCTTGTTTCAGTGGCTGTTTGTGCTATATGTTCAGTCATAAGGCTCATTACATCAGAATTGCGGGCAACAAAAAACCGGAGAAAAGTGATGTTAATCGGTGTACCCAGGGAAATAAAAAATCACGAGTACCGCGTTGGTTTGACACCGGCAGGTGTCCGAGAGTTGAGCAAAGCCGGTCATCAGGTTCTGATTGAGACAGATGCCGGGACAGAAATTGGCCTCAGCAACGAGGATTATCGCCTGGCCGGGGCTGAGTTGGTAAATGAGGTCACGGACCTGTTCAAACGAGCTGAGCTGATAATCAAGGTCAAGGAACCGCTGTCACAGGAGCGTGCGCTGCTGCGTAGTGATCAGACTCTGTTTACCTATCTGCATCTGGCACCAGACGCAGAACAAACTAGGGAGCTTGTTGGCTCCGGTGCGACCTGCATTGCCTATGAAACCGTGACCGATACCGCTGGTGGTCTGCCTTTGCTGGCACCAATGAGTGAAGTGGCAGGCCGGATGGCAATTCAGGCGGCAGCCCATGCCCTGGAAAAGACACAGGGTGGCATGGGGGTATTGATAGGCGGGGTGCCCGGTGTGTCGCCGGCTAATGTCGCTGTCATCGGCGGTGGCGTGGTTGGTATCAATGCGGCCAGGATGGCGATGGGGCTGGGAGCCAATGTGACGATTCTGGACAAATCCATTCCCCGATTAAAAGCATTGGATGAGCAGTTCGGTCCTCAGCTTAAAACACTCTATGCCACATCCGAATCGATAGAGCAGGCAGCAATAACGGCCGATATCATCGTCGGTGCCGTTTTATTGCCGGGCGCAAAAGCGCCTAAGTTGATATCCAGGGCCATGCTGAAAGTGATGAAAAACGGCGCCGTGCTGGTGGATGTTTCCATTGATCAGGGAGGCTGTTTTGAAAGCTCACGTCCGACCACACATGATGAGCCAACCTATGAGGAGGAGGGCGTCATTCATTACTGTGTTGCCAATATGCCCGGTGCGGTGGCCAGAACCTCAACTTTCGCGCTGACCAATGCCACACTGCCTTTTGTGCTCGCGTTAGCAAATAAAGGGGTGGAAAAAGCGCTGAAAGAAGATCCGCATTTGCTTGCGGGACTGAATGTTTATCAAGGGAAAATAACTTATCAGGCGGTGGCTGAAGCGCATGGCTATGACTATGTCAGCCCGGAAAAGGTGCTGAGAGACTGATGGAAACACAGTGACGCAGAGGGGGTACAGCGCTTTCAGATTCATCCGCAGATCACGCAGATGAATACAGATTACAAGTTAGGAAAGACAGAATCAGGACACAACTAAAAATCTTGTTGATACACAATTAGTTTGTGTGGGCCACATTTAATCTGTGAAAATCAGCGAAACCTGCGGATAACTTTTCATTCCCTCTGTGTCTCTGTGGTTGCTCGTTATTGATGTAACGCCGGCCTGAAATCAAACTGCACCGCCGGATTCCAGATCCTTTGCCACACCCAGCGAACCCCCTGTTCCCGGTTGGATTCCACTCTGACCCGGTTGGGGATAGCTGGTCTCAACTCATGCCCATTATCATCAGCCAGATTGAAACGGAAGAAGTAAGCCGGTTCCATCCCCATTCTCAGATCAGTCGCAATGATCTGCTTGCCCTGTCTTTCAAGTTTGAACAGGCCGTTGGTGAACCAGTCGATGCGTTTGAAAGCGGGCAGTGATTGTGTCGCTTCAATCAGATCGCCGCCACGATCATAACGACGGAAAGTCATTTTTTCACCATCATCCAGCAGGGATCGGAAACCTTCGTAATAGAAATCATCAGCGACCACGATAATCCGCCACAACAGCGTGTTAAATGCCGTTGCAGACACCTGCATATGTATGTGCTCAATATTCTGCTCGGCGAGTGCCTGTTTGGTTTGCTGCGTTACCCACTGCTGCGCGCTAAACCCCCAAATCAGATAAAGACAACTGAAGGCAAAGCCAAAACGCATGATTTTGTCGCTGCGCGCTCGATTTGGCCAAAACAGCACGGCGATGAACCCCGCCAGCAATGCGGCTGAGTAGGTCGGGTCGATTATAAATACGCTGCCACCGGAAACTGGAGGCGGCATGAAAGGCCAGAATAACTGGGTACCATAAACGGTCAGGGCATCAAGCCCGGCATGTGTGACCAGGGTGAGCCAAATCAATAACCACCAGGTTGAAAATCTGGAGGTGTTATCAAAGCGATGAAGCAGCAAGGCAATAATCGGTGCGGCAATCGTGTGGACCAGCCAGGAATGTGTCCAACTGCGATGGAACGTCATCGCATCAAGATCATTGTCGTAAGGTATAAATACGTCGAGGTCCGGCAGTACCGCAATACCGGCTCCCCAAAGCATGGCTTTTCTGCGGGAATGCTTCTCGGCCACAACATAACCAACAGCGCCGCCCAACAGGGCCTGAGTAATGGTATCCATCTGATTTTCAGTTAACTCTACAGTCTCTGTTTGATTTATATGTCTGAGACAAGTCTTCGGGCGCTTGCGGGAAAAAATTCCCTGTTATACATTCAGGGTTTGATTAAAACAGGCTTGAGACCTGTTCCGCCAACCTGAAGCCAAGCTCACCATGAAAAAGAATGCGCAACTGAGACAACCGACGCAAGCAGAAATTCAACCGGTTCTGAATGCTCTCAACAGTGGCCAGCTCGCTGTTGCCGAATCCACCGCTAAAAAAATGCTCAAGCAGTTTCCTAATGCTTTCGTGCTGCACAACCTTTATGGCAATGCCCTGGCGGGACAGAACAAGTTTAAGGAAGCTATCGACGCCTTCCGTAAAGCATTGAAAATTGATCCGAACATTGCTGAGTTGCATTTCAATGTCGGCATTTTACTGACCAATCTCAATCGTACTGAAGAAGCGATTCAGAGCTATAAGAAAACCGTCAAACTCAAACCGTCTCTGGTCGATGCGCATTACAACCTGGGGGCTACTTACCAGAACCAGCGCCAATATGATCTGGCTGCCAACAGTTATCAGAAAGCGATAGAACTTGAGCCCGGATTTTATGAGGCCAGAGCGAATTTAGGCGTGGTGCTGCAGGAGCAGGGCTTACTGACCGAAGCCGTTGATGCCTATCAACGAGCACTGGAGATTCATTCGGATGCACAGACCTGGTTTAACCTTGGTACCGCGCTGAAAAATCAGGGCAAACTGGGCGATGCGATTGAGGCCTATAATCAGGCACTGGAAATCAACCCGGACTATGCCGAAGTACACAGCAACATCGGTGAAGTACTGCGCGAGCAGGGACGATATGAAGAGTCAGTCAAAGCCTATCAGCACGCATTAAAACTCGATCCTGAATTACCGCTCGCCAACTACAGCTTAGCGGTCTATTTATACGATAGTGGTGATCTGGAAGGCGCGTTGAAACATTTCCAGCAATCACAATATGCCGACTGGCAAGAGCGGTCTTTATATTGCTTATACAAAACCGGTCAGTTTGATGCCTTTAAACAAGGGCTGGATGAACTTAAACGTAGCAAAGATAATTCTCCATTTTTAGCCACGCTGGCTGGGCATTATGCAGAAAACTTTGGCGTCGAGAACGACTATAACTTCTGTAAAAATCCGCTGGATTTTGTGTTCCACACCGAAATCCCGGAGCTCAAGGGCGACAGTGAACTGCTGAAACAACTTCTCAACGACATCGAAACCTGCGACGCAGAAGAAAAGTCTCAGGGAAGGCTCTACAACGGCGTTCAATCATCCGGTAACTTATTTAAACGCCCGGAAGCTTCTTTCAGAAAGCTGGCTGAATGTGTCACTCAGGCGGTTGAGCGTTATCGTCAGACCTTTGCCAGCGAAAACTGCCAGTTTGTTAAAGCTTTTCCCAAAAACACAGAATTTGCCAGCTCCTGGTATGTGCGAATGAAAATCGGTGGACACCTGAATTCGCATATCCACGAGGAAGGCTGGGTCAGCGGTTCTTTGTATTTGTCATTGCCAAAAAACAAACAACACGAGCATGAAGGCAGTATCGAACTCAGCACCCATGGTGATGAATATCCGAAGAAACACGATAACTTCCCCACCAAAACCATTGCACCGGAAGTCGGCGATCTGGTGATGTTTCCATCCTCAGTTTTCCACAGAACCATTCCGTTCAGTTCAGATGAAGAGCGGATTTGTATTGCGTTTGATTTGAAACCAGTCTTATAGCCCTCACTCCAAAACCTCTGCCGGAGGGAGAGGGAGTAGGTACTGTTTGCCTGAGGGCTCCGGGCTATCACTTCCTCCCTTGAGGGTAAGGTTAGGATGATGAGCAATCAATCTATACCACCCCAGCCCTCTGCTACAATCACCGGGCAGCCAATATTCGCGATTACAGCAAATCACAACAAGGACTGATTCATGTCACAACCTCGCCAGTCATTTTTCTCCAGATGGACCCCGGCCGAAATCATGCTGGCGGTTTTATTTCTACTCGCCCCATTGTATTACCACCCAAACCTGGGAGGCGAGGGGCTTAGAATTCCTAATAACAGCACTACTTGGCTGGTGGCATTGATATTTATTGCCTATTCACTTAACAAAGTCATTAAGTCCGAAACATATCAGTTACCACGCTATTTCATTTTCATAGCCGCGTTTCCCATCCTGGTGATAATCAGTGGATTTCTGGCGGGTGTAGAACAGCCATTGAAGTGGCTGTTTCGCGTGCTTTTTATTCTGGGCGGGCTGGCATTTTTCTTCAGCCTGTTTCAGCACAAATTCAGGCAGGGCCGTTGGGACAGGTTATTGTTGATTATTGCTTTATCCGGTCTTATTCATGCTGGAATAGGCCTCCTACAGATTTGGTTAAAAGCTGACATGCCTTATCTATTACCCAAGTCCCCGGAAGGTATCCCTTCAGGCTTATTTCAGCAAATTAATAACCAGGCCACCTTTTTGGTCACCAGTATTGTTCTGGCATTTTATCTTGCCTCCAGACCTATTTTATTTAAACGGCAACCATTGTTTCAGTTGTTCACTGTGCTAATGGTGTTGGCAGCGGCTTTTATTATTGGTTTTTCAGGCTCAAGAATCGGCTTCCTAACTCTCGCTGTGGCCATGCCGATCCTCCTCGTCGCCAGGAAAAAAACGCTTATCCGGAATAAAGTTTTCACAGTAGTTTTACTTCTTGCTTTAGTGGCTGGCTTTGTATCTGGGCTAATACCCAGTGGTGGTAAGGCGATGGATAAAACGGTTGCCATGCAGTCTGGTTATTCCGGTTCGGCTAGACTGGGGATTTATAACATCTCTTTTGATCTGCTAAAACAAGAGCCTTTGTTTGGGCATGGTATTGGTAGTTTTGCTCGTGAATTCCAGCATGCGAAGCCTGGTTTCTACGCTGAGCACCAAGATGCCAAGCTACCCAAAGAAATGGTTGGGCATCCACACAATGAAATGTTTCAATGGATGGTGGAAGGCGGTCTCACTGCTATTCTGGGCATCATTTTCGTGGTGACCGGGGTGATTGTGGCTTTACGCAAATCCGGCGCTTCCAGAGGCTGGAGTTATCTGGCATTACTCATTCCCATCAGTCTGCATACACAGGTGGAATTACCGCTTTATATGTCGGCAGTGCACTGGTTTGCTTTATTGCTGCTCATGGCGCTGCCATTTGTGCATCTTTCGAGACAGCGCAACAATGGCATGACGATGTATGCTCAAAAGCTCAGCGCTATTACCGTGCTGACACTGACCCTGATTTTTGTACTGTTCTTAACACACACCATCAGGGCAAATTGGGATTTTGTGGCTTTTTATAAAGGTAAGCAGTCAGAGAATCCCTTACCCATTGCCAAACAAAACCCCTATCTCTCAGAACAGGCGCAGTGGATAGATATGAGCGCGATGATGTATTCCAGTATCCAGTATGGGCTTAGAGAAAATGTGGTCTATTTTACTAAGTGGGGCGAGCAGCTTTTACAACAGCGACCGGATGTGGATTTGTATATCAAACTGACCGATGCTTATGAATTTTTGGGCGATAAAGAACATTATTGTGAAACCGCTAAACAGGGACTCGCCATCTATCCGCAATCTGAACGACTCAAGAGCGCGGTTAACTTTTGTCAATACTGACGCGCTACGTCACAAACTGACATTTGGAATGTTTTGATGTATCAGGTGTTTCTCTTAAGTTGTTGAAAATTAATGGTTTATTTTATGGCATGGTTGTCGCATACATCCAATCAAGCAAATTTGGTGTTTGCTGTTTGTTCAATCATGGAGATTAGAGAATGAAACACAACCAACAAGGTTTTACATTGATCGAACTGATGATCGTGGTCGCGATTATCGGTATTCTGGCAGCGATTGCGTTGCCTGCTTATCAGGATTACACAATCAGAAGTAAAGTACAGGAAGGTGTAAGTATGTCTGCACCAATCCGTACAGCTGTTGGTATCAATTGTAGTGAAGGTAATACTTTTGCCAGTGCCAGCAATGCTAACTATCAACTTCCTGACGCTACCGACTATGGTCAAAACAGTGAATATGTAGAGCAAATTGTACTTGCGCCAGGTGACACAGCCGCTTCACAAGCAAAAATTACAATTACTTATGATACAGTTCCTCAAATTGATGGTGAGACTGTTGTCTATCAAGGAACTTGTAACTCAGCTGGTACAACATGGGAAATTCACGCAGACTCAACTATTGATAGTAAATACGAACCAAAAACCTAACAAATCAAAGGGGTCAGACACGATTGATATAATTTTGACCTGAATGATGCGAAAGAGCCTCGGTGTAACAACCGGGGCTTTTTTGTTTGTAGGCGAAGCGGAAAGCTTTTATCAAATATTTCAAAAGGATTTGAGCATGGCAGGTTTACCAGGATTTGAGATAATGGGGTAACCGCAAGAAACAATGTTGTTCACGGTAACAATTGCCAGAGTATATTTGTTGCTGAGTAGGATGAAGTTCTCTTCTTTGGTGACTGACAGAAGCTATTGACAACAAGCACAGAGTAAATAAAAAATCTATCCGCAGATTTCGCGGATTTTCACAGATTAAAAGTGGCTGATCTGAAGTCGTTTCGTTGCAGCATGACAACTCAGTTGTGAGTGGGGTTTGCGTTTAATGATTGTAATCTGCGCCCATCTGGGTAATCTGCGGATGTCTCTAAAAACGCTATGTTCTCTGTGTCTCTGTGGTTAATTACTTTACTCTCATGCCAGGCTGCGCACCTTCATCCGGATTCAGAATAAAGAGGTCCTTGCCACCAGGGCCCGCAGCCAGAACCATCCCCTCAGACAGCCCAAACCGCATCTTACGCGGTGCCAGATTAGCCACCATCACGGTGAGTTTGCCAACCAGCTCTTCCGGCGCATAAGCCGATTTAATTCCGGCAAACACCTGTTTTTCCGCCAGACCAATATCCAGCGTCAGTTTCAGTAATTTATCGGCGCCCTCGACATGCTCGGCGTTAACAATTTTGGCGATGCGCAGATCAATCCTCGCAAAGTCGTCAAACTGAATTTCGTCGGTAAGCGGGTCGATGTTTGAAGTTTGTGTGTTCACTGCTTTTGTGGTCGCTTCAGCCGCCATGGCGTCTTTGGAATCAGCAATAATTGCTTCGATTTTATCCTGTTCAATGCGGGTCATCAGTGGTTTGAACTTGTTGATTTGATGTCCGAGCAGGGGACTAGCAATATCCGACCATTGCAATGAGTCGATATTCAGAAAGGCTTCAGCCTGTTCAGCAGTGCGCGGCAGGACGGGTTTCAGATAGGCAACCAGGAGCCGGAACAGGTTGATACCCATACTGCAGATAGCCTGAACTTCATTGTCCTTACCCTCTTCCTTGGCCAGTACCCAGGGCTTCATTTCGTCGATATAAACGTTAGCGCGATCCGCCAATGCCATAATCTCGCGCATGGCCTGACCGAATTCACGGGCCTCATAGCGTTTGGCAATCGCTTCCGCCTGGTTAGCGAAGTCTCTGAACAAAGCTGGCTCGCTCAATTCATCAGCCAGTTTGCCTTCAAAGCGCTTGGTTAAAAAGCCGGCACAGCGGCTGGCGATGTTGACGACTTTACCGACGAGATCGGCATTGATACGGGTCTGGAAATCTTCGAGGCTCAGGTCGATATCATCAATACCACTGCCAAGTTTAGCGGCGAAGTAATAACGCAGGTATTCAGGATTCAGATGATTCAGGTAAGTGCGGGCCTTGATGAAAGTGCCACGGGATTTGGACATCTTCTTGCCATCGACGGTCAGAAAGCCGTGGGCATAGATATTGTCTGGCTGGCGAAAACCGGCACCTTCCAGCATGGCCGGCCAGAAAAGGGCATGGAAGTAGATGATGTCCTTACCGATAAAGTGCACCATTTCGGTGTCACTGCCGGACTTCATAAAGCTGTCGAAATCGACGTCTTCTCGCTCGCAGTAATTTTTGAAGCTGGCGAGATAGCCAATGGGGGCATCCATCCAGACGTAGAAAAACTTGTTTTCGGTATCCGGGATTTCAAAGCCGAAGTAGGGGGCATCACGGGAAATATCCCAGTCCTGCAGGCCGCTGTCGAACCATTCGCCCAGTTTGCGGGTGACTTCCGGTTGCAGGTGATCGCTGTGGGTCCATTCGCGCAGGGTTTTCTCGAAGTCGCCCAGCTTGAAGAAATAGTGCTCTGACTCTTTGGTTATTGGTGTCGCACCGGACACAGCCGAGACCGGGTTTTTGAGCTCGGTCGGCTCATAGGTGGCACCACAGACTTCACAGTTATCGCCATATTGATCAGCGGCACCCCATTTTGGTCATTCACCGCG
>JABURN010000020.1 GCA_014762585.1 Methylophaga sp. | reverse complement strand
GATCGTCTGCAACGTCAAATGTGTATAAGACACAGGTCTCGGTCACCCCTGAGAAGACGCTGGTCAAAGGTAAGGTACACATCCCACGTGCACAGATAGAACCGACACAGTTTAACTCAACGGTCAGTCCGAGCCGGGATGTGATTGTTGTCAGTGATGAAGAAAAAGCAGACGACACTGCTGCAGTGACGGAGGTTGATATCACCGTCAGTCTGGGTGATAAGGTCAAACTTAAAGCGATGGGCTTCCAGGGACGCCTGACAGGCTCACTGAGGGTGTTTGGCGAGACCAGCGATATTCTGCTGGCCAATGGCGAGATCAAGGTCAAAGACGGTAGTTATATCGCTTACGGCCAGACCTTGCATGTCGATGATGGCAGCATCCGTTTTGCCGGAGGACCAATTGATAATCCTGAACTGGATATTAAAGCGGTGCGTAAGGGCAAGGATTATCAGGCCGGTCTGCGTATCCAGGGCACGGCAGCCTCACCCCAGGCAGATCTGTTCTCAGATCCAAGCATGAGCCAGGACGATATTCTGTCCTACCTGCTGCTGGGTAAGCCGCTGAACCAGGCCAGTGCCACCGATGCGGCGCTGCTGGCCTCGGCGGCAACTGGTATGGGGCTGCAGAATGGGGCAATGATTGGTGATCAGATTGCCAGCACCTTTGGTCTGGATGAGTTCTCGATTGAGGGGGACAGCGCCGAGAACGCTGCAGTGCAGGTCGGTAAATATCTGTCACCGAAACTCTATTTGAGTTACGGCATCGGCGTATTCGAGTCGGTCAGCACGGTAGAGCTGCGTTATCAGCTCAGTAAGATCTGGGCACTTAAAGCCGAATCCGGCACCGAGAGTGGCGTCGATTTGCTCTATACCTACGAACGTGGCGGCCCGAAAGACTGACAGATACAAAAAAGCCCTGCTGTGCAGGGCTTTATCATGGCGTATGAGGTTCTATAGCAGCAGGCTGCCAAGAATCTTGAGCCGGCCTGGCATCAAACGCGGTTTTTCTCTCTGATTTCGTCCAATGTTTTGCAGTCGATGCAAAGGGTCGCTGTCGGGCGGGCTTCCAGACGGCGGATGCCAATCTCAGTGCCGCAAGACTCGCAGAATCCGTAATCGCCTTTTTCCAGATCGACCAGAGATTCGTCAATTTTCTTAATCAGTTTGCGTTCACGGTCACGGGTACGCAGTTCCAGGGTAAACTCTTCTTCCTGAGTCGCGCGGTCGTTAGGATCCGGGAAGTTGGCAGCTTCGTCCTGCATGTGGTGGACAGTGCGGTCAACTTCCTCACGCAATTGGGCACGCCATGTCAGCAGAATGTGACGGAAATGCTCAACCTGAGCGTCGTTCATATATTCTTCGCCTGCCTGCTCCTGATAAGGAGTGAACTTAGCGTCGGCTTGAGTGTTTTCCATGTTGAAACCTCATACTTTTAAAACCAAGGGCGAATCTATACCAGAACGCCCCCGCATGTGCAAAACTAAAATTTCATTTTAGCCTATTTCATCTGGCAAAAATCGTTAAGGAAGCAATTAAAAGCGCTTAGTTTTAATTATCTTCACAAACTGCCGTCAATCACGCTCATGAGCGGCTTTGGCGCTGTCAGGCGCGCATCCTGCAAACCAAATCAAGCAGTGCTGGACTAAGCAAAAGTATCAAGCGCTGTTATCCATGACTATAGGTAAAGAAAGCTGCTTTACTACCTCCAATGGCTCCATCATACGCCTCATAAAAAGCGTAAGATCAAGGCCCAGCCGGCAAAAACTGAGTGTTGTGTACAATTCAAATTATCCTGGCTGACGTCCAGCAACAATAAGCGCTTAATTTTCAAGGGAGATTCATGAGCACGCCTATCAGCAAGAGAGCACAGGCCATTTCGCCATTTCATGTGATGGATATTCTGGCTCAGGCCAAAACATTGCAGGCGCGCGGCCATGACATCATACATATGGAAGTGGGGGAGCCCGATTTCGAGACGCCGAGACCCATTATCGAGGCTGGCATTAAAGCCCTGGAGCAAGCCCGAACCCACTACACGCCAGCATTGGGTTTCCCGGAGCTCAGACAGGCGATTGCTGACTGTTATCAAACGCATTACAACGTGAAGGTCTCAGCGGAGCGCATTATCGTCACTCCGGGCGCTTCAGGGGCTTTGTTATTGGCGATGGGAGCTTTGCTGGATAATGGCCGGAAAGTCATGCTGGCTGACCCGGGCTATCCCTGTAACCGTCATTTCGCCCGGTTTGTGGAGGGAGAAGTCAATGCCGTTCCGGTCACGGCAGAAAGCCATTATCAACTTAATGCAAAACACGTCGAGGATTATTGGGATGCCGAGACCAGCCTCGCCCTGGTGGCATCGCCATCCAACCCAACCGGCACCGTGTTGACCAAATCTGAACTGGCAGCCTTGTCAGCGGCGGTAAAAAAAGAGCAGGGCACTCTCATCGTTGATGAAATCTATCACGGCCTGACCTATGACGGTTTCGATGCGCCAACTGCTCTCGCCGTCGATGATAAGGCCTTTGTGATTAACAGCTTCTCCAAATTTTTCGGCATGACAGGCTGGCGGCTGGGCTGGCTGGTCGTGCCCGAAGGCTATACCGAAGTTATGGACCGACTGGCACAAAATCTCTATCTTGCAGCTCCGACCATGTCGCAGTATGCCGCTTTGGCAGCATTCGAAACGAGCACTCTCAATATACTCGAAGAGCGTCGTCACATTCTGGAGCATCGTCGTGACGCATTAATGCCCGCCCTTGAGCAAGTAGGCTTTAAATTTGCCGTCAAACCACAAGGCGCTTTTTATCTTTATGCTGATTGCTCAGCACTTTTGAACGAGCAACTCCCGGACAGCATGGCCCTGTCACGCTACCTGTTGAAAGAAGCAGGCGTGGCCATTACGCCGGGCCTGGATTTTGGCAACTTTGAGGCTGAAAAACACTGCCGTTTTGCCTATACCACCAGTGAAGAACGCTTACTGGAAGCAGCAGACAGAATAGGCAGGCTACTGAGGCGTCATTCAGTCACAGGCTATGGGAGGTGTGAGGCTGATGAATAAGTATTTCGGTTCTTGTCTCTGTGGCACCGTGAAGTTCGAGGTCAAAGGTGAGTTTGAAAGCTTTTACCTGTGTCATTGTCACTATTGCCAAAAAGATACGGGTGCCGCTTATGCGGCAAACCTTTTCTCACAGTCAGCTGAATTGATCTGGCATTCGGGTGCAGATGTTGTGACTTCATTTACGCTTCCAGGCACTCGCCATAACATGAGCTTTTGTACTTTGTGTGGTTCAGCCTTGCCAGATACTCAGATCGCAGGTTTGCTCGTTTTGCCCGCGGGTTGTTTGGATACTGACATCAATATGTTGCCAACTGCGCATATCTTTTCATCCAGTAAAGCTGCTTGGGATTTGGAGTTACAGGAATTGCCGACGTTTGCAGGCTTGCCAGATTGAAC
>JABURN010000174.1 GCA_014762585.1 Methylophaga sp. | reverse complement strand
CTGATTTCACCGCCACCGCATCACGATATCTACTCGATTGAAGATCTGGCGCAGCTGATTTTCGACCTGAAACAGGTCAATCCGCAGGCGCTGGTTTCCGTCAAACTGGTATCACAGGCCGGTGTCGGTACGGTGGCGGCCGGTGTGGCCAAGGCCTATGCCGATCTGATTACCATCTCCGGTTACGATGGTGGTACCGGCGCCAGCCCGCTGACCTCGGTGAAATATGCCGGTGGTCCATGGGAACTGGGTCTGTCAGAAGCGCACCAGACCCTGCGTGCCAATGACCTGCGTGACAAAGTACGTCTGCAGACAGATGGCGGTCTGAAAACCGGTCTGGACGTGGTTAAAGCCGCGATTCTCGGTGCGGAAAGCTTCGGCTTCGGTACTGGTCCAATGGTGGCGCTGGGTTGTAAATATCTGCGGATATGTCACCTGAACAACTGTGCAACCGGTGTCGCGACTCAGAATGAAAAACTGCGTACGCAGCACTTTATCGGGCTGCCGCAAATGGTGATGAACTACTTCCAGTTCGTGGCCCGCGAAACGCAGGAATGGCTGGCCGCGCTGGGTGTCTCCAGTCTGCAGGACCTGATTGGTCGTACCGACCTGCTGGAACTGCTGCCGGGTGAAACCAGCAAGCAGCAGAAACTGGACCTGTCACCGCTGTTGTCGGATGCCGGCGTACCGGCTGACAAACCCAAGTTCTGCCTGGAGCCGAAGAATGAGCCTTACGACAAAGGTGAGCTGGCCGAGCAGATGGTAGCGGATATCAAAGACACTATCGTCAATAAAACCGGTGGTGAGTTCAGCTACCAGGTGCGTAACGTCAACCGTTCTATTGGCGCCCGCTTGTCCGGCGAAATTGCCAGAGTTCATGGTAACTATGGCATGGCAGATAAGCCGATTCGTCTGCGCCTGACAGGCTCAGCCGGACAAAGCTTTGGTGTGTTCAATGCCGGTGGTCTGGAAATGTATCTGGAAGGTGATGCCAACGACTACGTCGGTAAGAGCATGGCGGACGGCAAACTGGTGATTTACCCGTCACCGGAAAGTGAGTACGAAAGTCACGAAGCCAGCATTATCGGTAACACCTGCCTGTATGGTGCCACCGGTGGTGCGCTGTATGCTGCCGGCCGCGCCGGTGAGCGTTTCGCGGTACGTAACTCCGGTGCATCAGCTGTCGTTGAAGGTATTGGCGACCACGGTTGTGAATACATGACCGGTGGTGTGGTCACCGTGCTGGGTGAAACCGGCCTCAACTTCGGTGCCGGCATGACAGGTGGTTTGGCCTTTGTTCTCGACAGCGATAACAGCTTTGCTGATCGCTACAACGATGAACTGGTTGAACTGGTGAGAATTGATACAGCTGAGATGTCCGAGCTGGCACTGTTCCTCAAAGGCATGATTGAAGATCATGTCCGCGAAACCGGCAGTGTCTGGGGGCATCAGATTCTGGATGCGTTCGAACAACGCCTGAAAGAATTCTGGATGGTCAAACCGAAAGCCGCTGCAATGGATGGTCTGCTCAAACTGGCAACCAAAGCAGCTTAAGGACTCAGCGTAGATAAGAAATCATGGCAAAAAATACGTTTCAATTTTTAGATGTAGGTCGTGTCGACCCGAAAAAACTCGACGCCAAAGTACGCGTTCAGGAATTCGGTGAAATCTACGGCGATTTTGATGATCAGTCCTCAGCCGAACAGGCTGATCGCTGTCTGGAGTGTGGTAACCCATACTGTGAGTGGAAATGTCCTGTTCACAACTACATTCCTAACTGGCTGAAACTGGTCAGTGAGGGCAACCTGGAGGAAGCGGCGGAACTGTCGCATGCGACCAACACCCTGCCGGAAATCTGTGGTCGTGTCTGCCCGCAGGATCGTCTGTGTGAAGGCGCCTGTACCCTGAATGATGGCTTTGGTGCCGTGACTATCGGTTCGGTGGAAAAATACATCACCGATACCGCGCTGGAAAAAGGCTGGCGCCCGGATCTGTCCAATGTCGTTTCTACCGGCAAACGGGTGGCGGTTATCGGTGCCGGTCCTGCCGGTCTCGGTGCAGCTGACGTACTGGTGCGTAACGGTGTGACACCAGTGGTTTATGACCGTTACCCGGAAATTGGCGGTCTGCTGACCTTCGGTATTCCCGAATTCAAGCTGGAAAAAGCGGTTGTTAAACGTCGTCGTGAAGTGCTGGAAGGTATGGGCGTTGAGTTCCGTCTTAATACTGAAGTCGGGAAGGATGTTGATTTCCAGACCCTGATTGATGAGTACGATGCGGTCTTCCTGGGCATGGGTACTTACACCTACATGAAAGGTGGTTTCCCGGGCGAAGATATGGATGGTGTTTATGAAGCACTGCCTTATCTCGTTGCCAACAATAAATTCCTGCTGGATCTGCCATCAGACAACTACGTCAGCCTTGAAGGCAAAAATGTCGTGGTCCTCGGTGGTGGTGATACCGCGATGGACTGTAACCGTACTGCGATTCGTCAGGGCGCAACCAGTGTCACCTGCGCCTATCGCCGTGACGAGGAAAACATGCCCGGTTCACGCCGCGAAGTGAACAATGCCCGTGAAGAAGGTGTTCAATTTCTGTGGAACCGTCAGCCGGTGGAAATCATCGGTGAAAATGGCAAAGTCACCGGCGTTAAAGTCGTAACAACAGCTCTGGGTGAACCGGATGAGCGCGGTCGTCGCCGTCCTGAGCCGGTGCCTGGCAGTGAAGAAGTCATCCCGGCTGATGCTGTGGTAATAGCTTTTGGTTTCCGTCCGAGCCCGGCACCGTGGTTCGAGAAGTTCAATGTCAGCATTGATGACGGCGGTCGCGTGGTAGCGCCAGCAGATGGTGGTCATGCTTACCAGACAAGCAACCCGAAAATCTTCGCCGGCGGCGATATGGTTCGTGGTTCGGATCTGGTCGTGACTGCGGTCTGGGAAGGCCGTCAGGCAGCCGAAGGTATTCTCGATTACCTCGACGTCTGAACTTAAGCTTTAGGCAGGCTACTAAAGGCTTGTTCATACCGGGATGTTGAATCCTGTATGATCAAGCCTTTTTTGTATCTGTAGCCTTAACACCGGGAATAAAACGTGGCGGAACTGAAAAACGATCGTTATCTGCGAGCCTTGCTGAAACAACCTGTAGACCGAACACCGGTCTGGGTCATGCGCCAGGCGGGCCGCTATCTGCCGGAATATCGTGAAGTCAGGAAAAAGGCCGGTGACTTTATGACGCTCTGCAGCACGCCGGAAATGGCCTGCGAGGTGACCCTGCAACCACTCCGCCGTTTTGATCTTGATGCCGCCATTATCTTTTCCGATATTCTGACGGTACCCGATGCGATGGGGCTTGGCCTGCACTTTGTTGCTGGCGAAGGGCCCAAGTTTTCCAGGACGATTCAGTCCGCTGCCGACATCAAAAACCTGGCGGTGCCTGATATGGAAGACAGTCTGGGTTA
>JABURN010000123.1 GCA_014762585.1 Methylophaga sp. | reverse complement strand
GAGAAAACGGCGTTGTCAGCGTGGGGAATGCGGTCTCGCAGGGTGCCAATCAACGCTCCAAACGGAGGCGGCAGGTTATATCCGACTGTAGCAGGAATATTCAGTGTGGTGGCACCGGCATCAATCACGGCTTCCAGGATCCGGCACAGAAAATCGATATCACTGCGGCCGGCGTCTTCCGGAGAGAATTCAACATCATCGGTGTATTGACGGGCATGCTTAACCGCTTTTACCGCATTCTCGACCACCTGGTCCGGCTCCATCCGCAGTTTCATTTTCATATGAATCGGTGAAGTGGCAATAAAGGTGTGAATCCGCGATGCATTGGCCGGCTTCAGTGCTTCACCGGCGCGGTCAATATCCGCTTCCAGCGCGCGAGACAAGCTACAGATACGGCTGTCTTTGACTGCCTTTGCCACGGCTTGCACAGCCTCAAAATCACCCTTACTGGCGATAGCAAAACCGGCTTCAATCACATCCACCCGCATGCGTTCCAGTGCCTTGGCAATCCGGACTTTTTCATCCTTGGTCATGGACGCGCCCGGGCTCTGCTCACCGTCCCGCAAAGTAGTATCAAAAATAATTAACTGGTCTTTCATTTTCCTGCTCCGTATGCAGACTTGTCCTTCATCACACTGGTCCGGCTAACCGGACATTCAGGTCTGTCTTTGCCCTATGGGCAGTCTCAGCAGGACTGAAATACGGTTTATGGGCCATCGTCGGCATAAGTTTAAATTTCAGGCACATTAAGGTGCCAGTATTGTTGATAATATTAGGGCGAAACCGCCCTGCTGCCAAGCTATTTGCCAGTGGTTCGCTCACTGCGATGCTGACGCAGTTTCACCAGGGTAAATACCGGTCCTGAAATGGCGTAAATCAGGAAAGCGGCAAACAACACCAGTGGCGGGTCATTGGCAATCAGGGCAAAAATCAGTACCAGTGCCAGCATCTTGATAAATGGCACCCGGTTTTTCAGGTCCAGTTCCTTGAAGCTGTAATAGCGCATGGAACTCACCATCAAGATAGCGGCAAAGAAAGTGATGGGGACCGCAACATTACTGATAACGGCAGGATCAAAACCGCGATCAGTACCCAGCCAGACCCAGCCTGCCACACAGGCCGCGGCAGCAGGACTCGGCAGGCCCTGGAAATAACGTTTATCGGCGGTGCCTATCTGGGTATTGAAACGGGCCAGGCGCAGCGCGCCACAAGCAGCGTAAATAAAGGCGATCATCCAGCCGAATTTACCCATATCAAGCAAAGCCCACAGGAACACAACCAGCGCCGGTGCCAGACCGAATGCGACCATGTCTGACAAGCTGTCATATTCTGCCCCGAAGGCGCTCTGGGTATTGGTCATTCTGGCGATACGGCCATCCAGGCCATCCATAATCATGGCAACAAAAATGGCAACAGCGGCAGCATCAAAATCCTGCCTGATGGCAGCGATGATGGCATAAAAGCCGGCAAACAAGCCTGCGGTGGTGAACAAATTCGGCAACAGGTAAATACCGCGTCGCTGCTGTTTGTCACTACTGACCATGAATACACTCCCTGATATTGAATAAAGGCATTATGACATTTGCACTACACAAACAAAACGGGGACGGCCGTTTGCACAACCGTCCCCGTTCTTGACACGTGGAAAAGTCTTTTAGTTTTTAGACTTATCAACGATTTTCTGAATCCACGGCATCATCGCACGCAGTTTTTCACCAGTTTGTTCAATCGGGTGTTCTGCGTTGATGCGGCGCATCGCGGTCATTTCAGGGTAACCGGACTGACCTTCCTGAATGAATTGTTTTGCGTATTTACCTTCCTGAATATTCTTCAGGGCTTCACGCATCGCCCAACGGCTTTCTTCATTGATAACTCGTGGGCCGGTAACGTACTCGCCATACTCAGCATTGTTGGAGATCGAGTAGTTCATGTTGGCAATACCGCCTTCGTACATCAGATCCACGATCAGTTTCAGTTCGTGCAGACATTCGAAGTAAGCCATTTCCGGCGCGTAACCGGCTTCGACCAGGGTTTCAAAACCGGCTTTAACCAGTTCAACCGCACCACCACAAAGAACCGCTTGCTCACCGAACAGGTCGGTTTCAGTTTCATCACGGAAAGTGGTTTCGATAATACCGGTACGACCACCACCCACGCCTGAGGCATAAGACAGGGCGATGTCTTTCGCTTTACCGGAAGCATCCTGTTCGATAGCAATCAGGTCAGGGATACCGCCGCCTTTGACGAATTCACTGCGGACAGTGTGGCCCGGTGCTTTCGGTGCGATCATGATGACATCCAGATCGCTACGCGGTGCGATTTGGTTGTAGACGATAGCAAAACCGTGAGCAAAGGCCAGAACTGCACCCTGTTTCAGGTTGGGTTCGATTTCCTGCTTGTAGAGTTGAGACTGGAATTCATCCGGCGTCAGTACCATGACCAGATCAGCGCCTTTGACCGCTTCAGCCACGTTGTCAGAGACTTTCAGGCCAGCACCTTCCGCTTTGGCGATAGAAGATGAACCGGGACGCAGCGCGACAGTCACATCAACGCCAGAGTCTTTCAGGTTGCAGGCGTGGGCATGGCCCTGGGAACCGTAACCGATAATGGTGACTTTCATGCCCTGGATGATGGACAGGTCACAATCTTTATCGTAATAGATGTTCAAACTCATGATTGAATTCCTTAGATTTTTTTTCTTAAAGCGAAAGGGTGTTAATTACAGGTGCAGACTTTTCTCACCACGGGCAATACCAGTGACACCGCTACGCACGGTTTCAATGATTTTGTGCTCAGCCAGGGCATCAATAAATGAGTCCAGCTTGGCACAGGCACCGGTCAGCTCGATAGTGTAAGTCGAGGTAGTAACGTCAATGATGTGACCACGGAAAATATCCGCCAGGCGTTTCACATCTTCACGCTGAGCCATGGAAGATGCCTTGACTTTAATCAGCATCATTTCACGCTCAATGTGTGGTCCTTCAGTCAGATCCAGCAGTTTCACCACATCAACCAGCTTGTTCAGCTGCTTGGTGATTTGCTCGATGATGCGTTCGGTACCCGATGTCACGATGGTCATACGAGACAACGTCGGATCTTCGGTAGGCGCGACAGTCAAGGATTCGATGTTGTAACCCCGTGCAGAGAACAAACCGGCCACACGCGACAATGCCCCTGCTTCGTTTTCGATCAGGATGGAAATGATGTGACGCATGTTAAGACAGCTCCCTCTCTGGGTCTTGTGGTGGTTCACAGTAAGGCGACATATGCATGTCGTTATGTGCCTTACCCTGGGCAATCATCGGATACACGTTTTCAGTCTGGTCAGTCACGATATCGAAAAATACCAGCCGATCTTTCATCGCAAAACCGCGTTCCAGTTCTTTACGCAGATCTTCCGGCTTCTCAATGCGAATACCGACGTGGCCATAGCTCTCGGTCAGCTTAACGAAATCCGGCAGCGATTCCATG
>JABURN010000044.1 GCA_014762585.1 Methylophaga sp. | reverse complement strand
ATTAACCACGAACTAACCAACACCTATATCATGTTTGTACTCTGAAGACAGGTGAATAGCCAGTCAATATCACTCTCTGATACAGTTTGGTATAAGATATCTGCATTTTCACTTTTCATGAAAAATCCTTTTTGCTAAGTGTAGCGAGTTGTTGAGCTAGGACCACTAAAAAGGACTAAATTTAATTAAAATGTAGCTAAGTTCAAAAATCAAGCTGGAGTTGCAAGTATCTGTTTTTAATAGATATAATACTAATTCAAAGTCAAACTACGAACCAGGCGGTCGGAGGTTCGAATCCTCCCGGGCGCGCCAAAAAGTAAACACAATTAAGCAGTTATTCGCCTCGCGATAACTGCTTTTTTTGTGTCTGTAATATTCTTTTCTTTCCCCAATAACAGCTAAGCCATCGATAGCTCAAAAACGTTATTTTCGGGTGTGGCTGAAGGCCTTGTGTTCCCCCTACTCGCTTTTGGCTTGTCTTGAAGCTTCAATGGAAAATAGTGCACAACATAAGTTTTGAAAAATATCACAGACTTTCAGCCTCGAGTCTGACATAGTTAGCGTCTCTGAAATGGAGGTAAAAACCATGAAACTCAGCATATTGTTATTCAGCATGAGTCTGTTTTCAGCACCACTTTTTGCAGATGACTCTTCCACCCTCGACGCCGCTGTCGGCGGTGGTATCGGCGGCGCTATCGGGGCTGCTGTCGGCAATGAAGTCGGTGGTAAAGATGGAGCCATGATTGGCGGTGCTGTCGGCGCTGCTGCCGGTGTTGCTGTTAACACTGATGAAGAAGGTCATGGTCATGATCATCATCGTCGCGATGTTTACATAGATGATCATCACGGTGGTCACTTCTGCCCGCCAGGTCAGGCGAAAAAAGGCAACTGCTAAGATTTCGTCGGATAAGAGAAGGCTCTGACGGTTATCGATACCGTCAGGGCCTTTTTAATTTCAATCAGCCCGACTGACTGAAGCGTCGAATCATATTCAACAAGGCGTTTGATTCGGCAGCAAGATTTTCTGCATTGGTATTGACCAGGTTGGCATTAGAAACCACGCTTTCGGCCTCTGAACTGATATGTACCACATTGCGGTTAATATCATCACTGACAGCACTCTGTTCCTCTACTGCCGTCGCGATCAGTGTGTTGAGGTCATTCAGTTCCTGTACCTTATCCTTAATACTGGACACAGAGGAAATCGAAGCGGAAATGTCTTCACGGCTGGAAGAGGCTGTTTCCTGAGTTTTTTTCATACCCGCGACGACTTTATCTACAGCCTGATCCAGTCTCTGGATCAAACTGGATATTTCCTGAGTCGATTGCTGCGTGCGGCTTGCCAGGGAGCGCACTTCATCTGCCACGACCGCAAAACCACGCCCGTATTCCCCTGCCCGCGCTGCTTCAATAGCGGCGTTCAGTGCCAGCAAATTGGTCTGCTCAGCGATGTCACTGATCACACCAATAATCGGATTGATAGCTTTGGAGTCATCCTCCAGTTCATTAATGATGCTGTTGATATCACCGAAAGCGGCATCCAGCGTGCCAAGACTATTTACGGCCGTTGATGCTTTGCGCTCACTGGCTTTGGTGAGTTCGTCCACTTCTGAAGCGGTGGATGCTGCTCTGCTCGCATTGGTAGAGACTTCCTGAATACTTGAGGTCATCTCGGTCATTGCGGTTGCGACTTGATCGGTCTGTGATGCCTGGGATTGAATCGATTCCATGATCGACTGCTGTGAGTTAAAGGTATCCTGCGCCTCCGAATCGATTTTGCCTGCAGTATCTCTAAGCCGAACCAGAACGGTGTTCAGCTTGGCCTGAGCCAGTTTATTCACCAACGTCAGTTGACCGATTTCATCGTTATTACCGGTATAGACCATTGCCATCAACGGATTATCGACTTCTTTACGGGCTTCTTTTAAAGCTCGATCCAGACTGCTGAAGACCCATTTATGCAACACTGCGTAGCCTGCTACGCCGACAAGTATGGGAACAATCACTGACAGGTAAAACGGCAATGCAGTCACAACATCGAACTGCGAAGTCAATGCCGTCAGTATCACTACCGCGGCCATGCTAAGCATGTTTTTATTTTTAAGGCTAAAGCGGCTGAACAACGACCCCAGCCTGGGTTTCTTGCCGGCATTGATTTGCTGGTAAAGCGTTTTAGCCCGATTTACATACTCTGCTTTCGGTCGCACACGAACCGACTCGTAGCCGACAATTTGCTGGCCATTGAATATCGGCGTGACATAGGCATCAACCCAGTAATAATCACCGTTCTTACTTCGGTTTTTGACGATCCCCATCCAGTGATCTTTGGCCTTGATGGTTTTCCATAAGTCATCAAATGCGGCCGGCGGCATATCCGGGTGACGAATGATGTTATGGTTTTTGCCCAGCATTTCGTCGCCGGGGAAACCACTGACTTCCTCGAAAGCGGCGTTAAATCCGGTAATAGCGCCCTTGAGATCGGTGGTCGAAATTAGCTCTTCTTCAAATGTGACTTCGTTGTCGGTAACGGGTAAATTTTTCTTCATTTCTCTGCCTTATAACGGACATCCACTGAAACTGATGTTGTCGTCTGCCCGCAAAGGTTATCGGCAATAATCAAAAAGAATTAAGCCAATAAGCAGTAAAATGATCTGGGTCAACTGATGTGACGTTTTGGCAGGAATTCCGTTACTGGCTCGGGACGACCATACAGAAATCCCTGAAACTGCTCACAGCCCAGCTCTTTCAGTCTCTGTGCCTGCTGTCTGGTTTCCACGCCCTCAGCAATTACTGTCAATTCCAGACTCTGGCCCAGCGCCAGAATCGTTTTGATGATGGCCTCATCATCCTGGTTATAGCCTAGCTCACGTACAAACGACT
Source organism: Methylophaga sp. (assembly GCA_014762585.1). GTDB lineage: Bacteria > Pseudomonadota > Gammaproteobacteria > Nitrosococcales > Methylophagaceae > Methylophaga. The sequence continues at coordinate 24,489 of JABURN010000044.1, read as the reverse complement.
GGTCTATTTTGAGTTGATGAATCGGCAATAATTTCAGATAACTCAGAGACGCATACCCTGTGCCGAAATCATCGAGTGAGAAACGAATACCCAGTGACTGCAGATAGTTCATACGTTCTGCTACCTGTTGCAGGTTATCGATAAGCAGATTTTCGGTGACTTCAAACTTGAGCCTTTGAGCATTTATGCCGGTTTGTTTAATAACTTGCTCGACATGTTCAACAAAATCGCTGTGCCTGAACTGACGAGGACTGATATTGACGGCCAGCGTCCACTCCGCAGTATCTGTATCTTCAGCCCACTCTGCCAATATCTCGCAGGCACTCTCAATAACCCACTGCCCTATCGGAATGATCAAGCCACTGTCCTCGGCAATGGGAATAAATTCCACAGGTGAAACCGGCCCCATCGCCCGGTCATGCCAGCGTAGTAATGCTTCCATGCCAATAACTGATTCTTTATCGTCAACCTGAGGCTGCAGTGCCAGGAGCAACTGCCGGTTTTCAATCGCATCGCGCAGTGCTACCTCCAGCACACTGCGGCGATTGATAGCTTCCTGCATTTTCGGGTCGAAAAACCGCTGAGAGTTTCGGCCATGATGCTTGGCTTCATTGAGCGCCAGATCAGCGAGCCTTACCAATCGCCCCGTTTGCCCTTCAGCATCACTGAAAAGGGCAATGCCTATACAGACAGTGGCATTGTAGTGCCCATTACTGAGCTGGTAAGGCACAGATAGTAATTGCCTTATTTCCGTCGCCATGGCAGAGATATGCTGTCTGATGTCCGTTTCAGACGACAGCTGCACCAGACAGGCAAACTCGTCGGAACTGATTCTGAATATGCTCATGTTGTCATTGAAGGACAAAAGGCGGTGTGCAATTTGTGAGAGCAGTTCATCACCCTGAAGATGGCTACGTGACTCGTTAATGATTTTAAAATCATCCACGTCCACTACCATCACCGCACCATGAGCGGAAACATTCTGCTGCAAAACTTTATCAATTCGTTTGAACAGCTCAAAGCGATTAGGCAGCCCGGTTAATGAATCGGAAAATTCCAGCGTCTGCAAACGCTCATGCATCTTCTTGTTATTGGTAATATCGGTTGAAATACCACACAGCGCGTATATTTTGTCATGGGTATCACGCAGGGGAATCTTGACTGTTAGGAAATGGTGAATTTCAGGGTCTTTTGCAACATTTACCTCCTCCTCCTCAACCAGACGCTCACCATATTCCAACACTTTCAAGTCGTTATGCCTGAGATGCTGACAGGTGCCTTGATCAAAGATTTTCTCATCAGTTTCACCAATCAATGCTTCCGGTGCCAGGCCGGTCAAATCAGTGACCTTTTCATTGATATAACGATAGCGATGCTGACGGTCCTTGATGTATACGATGGCATCAAGACTGTTGAGAATCGTATTGAGGCGATTCTCGCTCTCGAATAAATCACGCGTTTTGAGATTAACCTGCCTACGCAGAAACTGGTTAAAAGTCAGGACCATCATAACGATGATGACCAGTGCCGTCACCAGCCACCAGATAACAGCAGGAATGGACTTGCTTTGTGGAAGCGTCCATTTTTCCAGTACCTGGTAGTAAACAGAGTCAGGCATGGCTTTCCAGCGATTGAGGTAGGCATCGATAACCTCCAGAATCGCGCCGTCACGCTGTGGAGAAACGGCATAGAACAGTCGAGAAGGCTGAAATAATATCGGGGTGGCATTCAAAGACAGGGTCTGCATTTTGTTATTGCCATAGTAATGACTGGACACCACGGCATCTGCCTCACCACGAACAACGGCATCAAAAGCGTTATCGAGATTATTTGCCTGAACCCACTGCACATCAAGCGAGAAATTACTGACGAGATTCTGAAGATAATCCTGCTGAACAGACCCATTCAATACGGCGACCGTTTTGCCATCCAGATCCAGCAGGTTTGTTAACTTGACATCGCCCGTAGTGTAAACCTGAGACCAGCTCATCAAGGCGGGTTCAGTATGAAACTGGTAGCGCTGCTCACGTGACTGATTTTTGGCCACATCAGGCAGCATATCCAACTCACCTGCCTCCAGCATGTCAAGACAGTTGTTCCAGGTACAGGGTACCGGCTCAATAAGCCAATTTTCACGGTCGGCAATCTGGCCCAGTAATTCCCCCATGATGCCACTGGCCTGACCCTGTTCATTGAGCATCAGTTTTGGTGGATTATCGTAGACCCCAACCCGAAGTGGTAAAGGTTTCGCATAACTTGCTGCGGTCAATGCCAGTAATGCAAAAGCACACACTGACCAACCGCCAGCGACCCAAAGGCGTGGTTTCACTTTTGTCCCCTGAGATGCTCCCTGGCATCCTTAACCCGCTGCTGAATCCCCTAAGACCCGGCAGCTGACAACGTCCAAATTTACTTTTTGTTTTTATTTTTTTTCTTGTTCTTTTTTTTGTCTTTCTTGGCTTTTTTTGCTTTGTCTTTATTCTTTTCTTTGTCTTTCTTGGCTTTTTTATCTTTCTTGTCCTTTTTATCGGACTTAGCTTTGTTTTTCTTCGTTTTGGATTGGTTTGATTGAACAGTTGTTTCAACTGCGTTCACAGGGCTCTCATTCACTGTAGCCAGCGCACTCATGCCCAATTTGCGAAAGCGGGTCACAATGTATTTCACCTGACCCAGTGAGAGCCCGCTTATCTCAGCTGCCTGAGCCTGGGTTTGTCCCTGGTGAATAGCCAGTAAGGCAGCGGCTCGTTTATTGTCACTGAGCCCAGACCCTGCCAGTTTTTTACAAGCCGTGACTTCACGAGGTTTGAGGAGTTTTGTTGCGGTGCTCATGATTTGAAAGTTCCTTGTCAGTCGACGGATAAATCAAATTCCGGCTCGTTATCCTGCTTGTTGTGGCGCGGTTTGGCTGCTTCTCTCCCAGAGCGTTTAGGGCGTTGCTCAGACAAAGAGTAATCGGATTGAGTGGGATATTTTCTGTTTGGCTGCTTCTCAGAAGCCTGCGTCGTTTTATCTTGCTCGGAGGGGGACTCAGTTGATTGAGATCTATTCTCAACGGCTTGCTGCGGTTTTTTAGCTCGGTTCGACTCAGATTCAACTCTGGTCTCAGCAGAGACTGACTGCTCGGGGTCAGTGTCGCTTTCCTGTGGACGTCGCTGTTCGGGGTCGAGATAGATTTTAATCTCATGAGCCGGGCTGTCCTCCAGTCTAATCGTCGGTTCAAGCAACATCGTGATTTCCTGACGAATTTGTTTTTCACTGTAGGCATTATTGACATCAAATATCTGAAATGGCAACTTGCTCTGCTGGCAGATCTCACGGATGAACTTTTGACGACTGCCCAGTTTCTCCTGATGAATCAAAATAAGCACGCAGGCGATGTTACCTGTGGCTTTCTCAGTCAGAACCAGATCGGTCGATGTCATCTCAATCCGTGACCTGATATCTAGCGCTTTTTTACCCTTGGCGTTCTCAACAACCAGCAGATCAGCGAGTCGCACATGAGGATGTGCCTCGTATTCCTCCCCCACTGCCATTTCCAACTGAAGCTTAAACTCTCTAACCAGCTTATCCATCAGGTTTTTTCGGGGACTCAGTCCGAGCTTAACGACTTTTAATTTCCTGTAGAGACGAATCAGCACCCATAAAAGCACCAACACGCCAATCAAAGACAAACCTAGCTTCAACATTGCTCCTCTCCAGGCTCAAGTCATATTTACACGCATGCGTCTGGCTCCCCAGTGACCAGGGGAAGCCTCAAAAAGTCCCGCACAAGGCGTCGCACAGTTAAGACAACAGCCCTTTTCATCCAGTTTCCAGGCGGATAATTGATACCAGTCACGTCCGATTAACAGGCTGCCGCACTGATGACACCAGGTACTGTCTGCCTCGATATCGTGCATATTACCCACATAGGCGTAGCGTACACCCTGAGCCATCGCAATATCTCTGGCCCTGCGCACAATTCGGGTGGGTGTTGAAGGTTTATCCCTCATTTTCCAATCCGGGTGGAACACGCTGAAATGCATCGGCACATCCGGTCCAAGGTGTTCAACGACCCACTGGCACATTTCCGTGATTTCCTTTTCGGAATCGTTCTCACCCGGTATCAGCAGAGTCGTCAGTTCAAACCAGACATCGGTCTCATGCTTAAGATACACCAGTGTTTCCAGTACCGGTTGCAGCTGGGAGCCCGTAATTTTCTTGTAAAAGCGTTCGCTGAAGGCTTTGAGATCGACATTGGCTGCATCCATGAATTGATAGAATTCTGAACGCGGTGCGGGGCTGACATAGCCTGCCGTAACCGCTACCGTTTTGATATCCATCTCATGGCAGGCCTGCGCCACATCAATGGCGTACTCATGAAAAATCACCGGGTCGTTGTAGGTGAAAGCGATACTCCGACAGCCCAGCTCTCTGGCCTTGCCAGCGAGCATTTCTGGCGTGGCCAGGTCCATCAGCGTATCCATCTCTCTCGATTTACTGATATCCCAGTTCTGGCAGAACTTACAGGCCAGGTTACAACCCGCTGTGCCGAATGACAGCACAGGCGTGCCCGGCAGAAAATGATTCAGCGGTTTCTTTTCGATGGGGTCGATCACAAACCCACTGGAACGGCCCCAGGTTGTCAGTACCACCTGACCCAGATGATTGGCGCGCACAAAACAGAGTCCGCGCTGACCTTCGTGTAATTTGCAAAAACGTGGACATAAATCGCATTGCACACGGCCATCATCAAGCACATGCCAGTACTTGGTGGGGACGGCATCGGAAAACGCATCAGCGTGGACATTATTCTGATTCATAACACAGTTCCACGTGCAGGAGATATTGCAATAACGCATTGATAAGACGATACTTATTCATATTACGCCGATAAGCGGAGGGTTGCCATGGAAATCGTTCGCCCCAGTGCCGTCGCCGGCCTGTTTTACCCGGCTGATGCTCATAAACTCAGCACTATGATTGCCCGTAATCTGCAGGCCAGTGATGCCCGGTCAGATATGGCGCCAAAGGCGCTGATTGTCCCTCACGCCGGTTATGTCTATTCCGGTCAGGTCGCTGCCAGCGCCTATAAACACCTGGAAACACGCAAGGACATAATCAAACGTGTCGTGCTGATTGGGCCATCGCACCGCGTACCTTTCGAGGGGCTGGCGGTTTCCTCTGTTGACTGGTTCGAGACGCCTATGGGTCTTATCCCCGTAGATCGCCACGCTGAAAGCCGGATCATGAACATCGAGGGTGTCCATGTTCTTGAACAGGCTCATGCCAGAGAACACAGCCTGGAAGTGCAACTTCCATTTCTGCAGTATCTGCTTGAGGACTTCAAAATTGTTCCCATCGTCGCTGGGCATGCCAGCCCGAAACTGGTGTCCGAGGTGCTCGATACGCTATGGGGCGGCCCTGAAACACTGATCGTCATCAGCTCGGATTTAAGTCATTACCTTGATTATGACAGTGCCCGTGAAGTCGATGCTGAAACCTCTCAGGCCATTATCAGCATGGATAACCATGTGATCGACGGCTACCATGCCTGTGGCAGTGTCGGCATCAACGGCCTGCTGCTTTATGCACGCCAGCATCAGATGCAGGGGCAGATTCTGGATTTGAGAAATTCGGGCGATACTGCCGGTAAACGCGACAGTGTGGTGGGTTACGGCGCCTATTTGTTTCAATAATCATGATTACCCGCCCTGATCGCTTTCTGCTTCGTAAAATTGCCCGAGATGCCATCAAATACGGGCTTAGACATGAGTCTGTAATGCCGCTGGAACTGAAAAGTCTGCCCGGCAGTGTCAATACCGAACGGGCCAGTTTTGTCACGCTGTATCATGCTGGCGCCCTGCATGGATGTATTGGCACACTCGAAGCTTTTCGACCTTTGGCTAATGATGTCGCGTGCAATGCTTTTGCAGCAGCCTTTAAGGACATGCGTTTCGATCCGGTCACCGCCGAGATTGTCGATGAACTGGATGTTCATATTTCGGTACTCAGTCAGCCCGAACCGATTGTATGCCAATCTGAACACAGCCTGCTTAATCAGCTCAAAGCCGGCGAGGATGGTCTGATTCTGGAAGATGAACATCACCGCGCGACCTTTCTGCCTGCGGTCTGGGAATCCCTGCACAGCCCGGAACAGTTTGTTGCGGCACTGAAGCGCAAAGCCGGGCTGCCGGTTGATTACTGGTCAGACACACTGCGCTGTTACCGCTATCACACAGAGAGCTTTTAAGCGGCTTGATGCCATCACCTCAAGACTAAGAAAATTTAAGTTTTAAGCTGGCGATTTTCACTAACAAATCAAATAAAATACCGACTTTTATAGCCACCTCAGCCCAGGTATTTTTATGAAAGCCCCTCAAGTCGGATTTGTCAGTCTCGGTTGTCCCAAAGCATTGGTAGATAGCGAACGCATCATCACCAAGCTGCGTTCCGAAGGCTACGATATTTCTCCCAGCTACGACGACGCCGACCTGGTTATCGTCAACACCTGTGGCTTTATTGATTCCGCGGTCGAAGAATCGCTGGAAAGCATCGGCGAAGCGGTCGCAAAAAACGGCAAAGTTATTGTTACCGGCTGTCTCGGCAGTCGCGACAACGATATTCGTGAGCGCCATCCGCAGGTACTGGAAATCACCGGTGCCCATGCACTCGAGGAAGTCGTCGGCGCCGTGCACAAGCACCTGCCGCCACAACATGACCCTTTTGTCAGCCTGGTTCCGCCAGAAGGCATCAAGCTGACGCCGCGTCATTATGCCTACCTGAAAATCTCCGAAGGCTGTAATCACCGCTGCACTTTCTGCATTATTCCCTCAATGCGTGGTGATCTGGTGAGCCGGCCGATTCACCATGTGATGCACGAAGCCAAGCGACTGGCTGATGCCGGTGTCAAAGAACTGCTGGTGATCTCACAGGACACCAGTGCTTATGGCGTGGATTTGAAATACCAGGCTGCAGAATGGAACGGTCGTGAACGCGCCACCCGTTTTTACGAATTGGTGGAGGCCCTGGGTGAGCTCGGAATCTGGGTCAGACTGCATTATGTCTACCCTTACCCGCATGTAGATGATGTGATTCCGCTCATGGCGGAAGGCAAAATCCTGCCCTATCTGGATATTCCATTCCAGCATGCCAGCCCGCGTATTCTCAAGCTGATGAAACGCCCGGCATCGAGCCAGAATAACCTGGAGCGGATACAGGCCTGGCGTGCTATGTGTCCGCAATTAACCATTCGCAGTACGTTTATTGTCGGATTCCCCGGTGAAACCGAAGCGGAATTCCAGCAACTGCTCGATTTTCTGACTGAAGCACAGCTGGATCGGGTCGGCTGTTTTACCTACTCACCGGTTGAAGGCGCAGTAGCCAATGATCTGCCCGATCCCGTGCCGGAAGACATTAAACAGCAACGGCTGGAACGGTTTATGGCACATCAGGCGCAAATCAGCGCCGACAGACTACAGCAGAAAGTCGGTCGTCGTGGCCGCGTTATTATTGATGAAGTGGTTGAAGAAGGTGCTGTCGGCCGCAGTGAAGCCGATGCCCCGGAGATTGACGGCCAAGTCTTCATCGACCATGCGACGCATCTCAAAGTCGGTGATATCGTTGAAGTCGAATTTGAAGAGGCTGATGATCACGACCTCTGGGCCCGACTCGTCTGAGTCAGGTCTCAGCCGTCTCCCGGCTCTGGTAGAAAACGTCTCTGATAGCGTCCGCCACCGAATCAGCCACCGCAGCCAGCCCGGCCTTGTTCTCATCGCCGGGCAGGTACTTACCGGTGCGAACCAGACAGGCCTGAAGCCCGGCTTCCATGGCCCCAATCACATCCGCTTCCACATCGTCACCTATCATCAGCACTTCTTCGGGTTCGCAGCCAAGCGAAGTCACTGCGGCATGGAAAAAGCCCGCAGCGGGTTTCCCCAGAATCTCGGCCTGAATATCAGCGGCATATTCCAATGCCTCGATAAAGGGCCCGGCGTCGAGTTGCAGTTGTCCGCCACTCTTGAAATAGCGATTACGACCAATGCCCAGTAGTGGTGCACCATTGATGAGCAGGGAAAAAGCCTTGTTCAGGTGAGCATAATCAAAACGATCCGCGGCATCGGCGAGCACCACGGCATTGGGCTGCTGCTGATTGATATCTTCAAATTCAGCTTCAAGATCTGGATGAATCAGAAAATATGGCCTGAGTCCGCGTTGCTCACAGACCTGTTTGACGGCGACAGGCGCGGTGAAGATATCTTCCTGCCTGACTTCAAAGCCCATCTTCTGCAGGTTATTAAAAATTGCCTGGCTGGTTGAGCGTGACGTATTGGTGACAAAATGTACTGGTATGCCATCACTCTGCAATCTGGCCACCGTTTCTACGGCGCCTGGGACAGGTCGTTTATCCACGTGCAGCACACCGCTGATATCAAATAAAATCGCCTTGAGCATCACAAATGCCTCCCTTTTGTGAAAGCGACAGTTTCAGTATGCGCCCGAGCCGATTCAGACTCAAATCCGTCAAACCTTCAGCGCGAGGGTGGTCGCACATGGCGCTTGAGAATACGCTGGTTTTCGTGCTGTACATCGACATTTTTGCGCCATGACCAGAGTAGGTCCCGTGCCTGTCTCGCCTGCGTCTGATAATCAATGATTGGCTCGGGGTAATCCTGTCCCAGTGTGATTTGATACATCTGCTCTTCCATCGGCGTTAACAGCCAGGGTTCATGCAATAAATCATCAGGCAAATCTTTGAGCTCCGGACACCACTGTCGAATGAAAACACCATTCGGGTCCTGCTCCTGACTTTGCTTTATCGGGTTGTAGATACGAATGGTATTGGTGCCGGTCACGCCGGCCTGCATCTGAAACTGGGGATAATGAATGCCGGGTTCAAAGTCGAGAAACAGTTGTGCCAGGTGGGTCACACCCTGTCGCCAGTCGATTAACAGGTGATGACTGAGAAAACTCACCAGCATCGCGCGCATGCGAAAGTTGATATAGCCAGTTTGATGCAGACACCGCATGCAGGCATCAACCAGTGGAAAGCCGGTCTTCCCCTGCTTCCAGGCGGTCAAATCAGCTTCGACCTGCTGGTCGTCGCGATAGGGAAAGTTTTGATAGCCGCGATTAACCGGCCTGAATTCCATCCCACATTCGCTTTCAAACTTCTGCATGAAATGACAGTGCCAGTGCAGGCGCGAAGACAAGGCCACCAGACTGCGGCGCCAACCCTGATCCTGCCAGTGACTCAGCAGATGCTGATACATTTCCCGCAGGCTGATATTCCCCCAGGCCAGGTAGGCTGACATCCGGCTACAGGCATCACGACTGGTCGAGGGACTGGACAGCCGGCGATAATAATCCTGTCCCCTGCCCTGGTAAAAGCTCTCAAGCGTCTGCCAGGCCGACCGGCTCCCACCCTGCTGAAATCTAGAATCGGCCTCATTCCAGGTCATGGGTGGCTGCCAATTTGGCTTGTTTTGCCATGCAAGCGTTTGCAGATTCGACCAGTCAGGCTGCTTCAAGTCTGCACGCATCACACTTTGCCAGTGCTTATCCCAATCATCGCGATTGGGTTTGGCGCGTTCCACCGCGCCGCAGGGGAATTCTCTCCAGTTGACGTCGTTCTGCCGGCACCAGGCAGCTACCCTTCTATCGCGTTCAAAGGTATTGGCAAGACCGATTTCCTGGTGGCTGAAAATCTGTTTAACGCGAAATGTCTGATTCAGCTCGCTGAGCAAATCCGGCATCTCGCCCTCTGCCACCACGAGCTGATGATGCTTGCCCAGTTGCAGCTGCATGTCAGTCAGTGACTGCCAGATAAAACGCCAGTGTCTGAGACTATAGTGCGGGTCCTGCTGCAACATCGGTTCAATCACATAGAGCAACAGGGCTGGCAGATCTGACTGGCTGGCCGCTTTCAACGGTTCGTGGTCACTCAGGCGCAAGTCCCGCTTGAACCAGACCAGATTAACCTCAGTACGCTGCATCAGGGTTTCGTGGGCGGTAGAATCGGCCAGGCGGCCGCATTGACTGAGTCCAGCTGCGGGCTGGTGACTTCGCCATGCCATGTGCGAATAAATTGTCCGTCCGGGTCGTACTGTCTGGTTTGTTTTTCGATATTGAAATGACGGCCACCGCGCGGGTCCATGCCGACACCAGCGATGTACTGCCAGTTACCCCAGTTGGCCGCCACATCATAATCAATCAGTTGCTGCTCAAAATAAGCCGCGCCAAAGCGCCAGTCGAGCTGCAGTTCATTGACAAAACAACTGGCTACAATTTGACGGCCACGATTACTCATGTAGCCACTCTCGTTGAGCTGTTTCATCAGTGCGTTGACCAGTGGATAGGGTGTATTGCCGTGGCACCACTTCTGATAGCGCTCAGGGTAAAAGCAGCAACGAACCTGTCTGTTCGAAACACCGCCGGCACTGAACAGTTTGTGCCTGAGCTTCATTGCCACCCATTGAAAATACTCACGCCACAGCAGCTCGAAATAAATCCAGTAAGTCGACTCATTGGCTGTTTGCTGTTTTTCATAACGCTTCAGTCTCTGAACAAGGCGTCGCACTGACAGACTGCCATTGGCAAGCCAGGCAGAGAACTTGGTGGAGTTATGCCAGCCATCCAGTTCATTACGCCATTCCTTGTAATGAGCAGGATCAGTACCGGAAAAATAATCCTCAAGGTGCGCTAAAGCCGCGCCTTCTCCCCCCTCGAACGCCGCTGTTGTTCTGGGTTTTACCAGCACCGCTTCTGACTCTGCATTGAGACTCTCAATCGCAGGTGGCAGTGATTTGGGCATGACCAGCGGCGGGTCGATATCGATCTCTTCCACCTGCTTTCTGAACTGACTGAAACTGGTCGGTAGATTTTGCAGCGTAAAGGGTAACTTCTCAGGCCGGAACAAGGTGTGTGAGGGAAGAGATTCAAACTGAAGCCGGGGGAAATCAGCCTGCAAGTGTTGCCATTGTCGATTTTCAAATACACCTACATGCTGACTGCGGTAAACGGCAGAAACATCAAAGCGGCTGATCAAACTGGAGATAATTTCGACCGGATCACCACTGAGTATGATCAGCGACTGCCCGCGCTTGGCCAGCTGTGCTGATAAATCCAGCAAGGTCTGGTTCATGAACTGACGGCGGGTTTCACCCAGGGCTTTGGCATTGAGCCCGGTTGCCTTATCCCATTGACTGTCGATACAAAACAGGCAAATCAGGCGTTCGCAGTTGAGACTGGCCTCCAGCAGCACCGGGTTGTCATGCACGCGACAATCGTTGTTGAACCAGACGAGTCCTGTTTTGATCATTTTTTTACGCCCTGATAGTCAAACTGATGCTGAACTCATTCGGAAACAGCTCATGTCAGAACCGATACAATTAATTTTATTCTACGATGGCCACTGTCCACTGTGCGTGAAGGAAATTGCCTTATTAAGACAGAGAGATCATCGCGGCCTTCTGCAACTGGAAGATATTCACGCTCCTGACTTTTGTGAACGCTACCCGCAGCTCGACCCGCTTGAGGCAGAGAAAATCCTGCACGGGCTCGATGCCAGTGGCCAGTGGCTAAGAGGGTTGGATGTCACCGTCAAAGCTTGGCAACTGTTGAATCATCACCGCTGGCTTGGCATGACACGATGGCCACTGATTCGGCCAGTTGCAGACATGGCATATCGCTTTTTTGCCCGTCACAGGAAAACGATTGCCCGGTTACTGACTGGTCACCGTCATTGCGAGCGTTGTATCGACCGCGAGCAGTAATCAGGCTTCCTGTAACCAGTAAAAACTGAATGCCGGGATTACCAGGATATTTTTGAATATCTCTGGTTGCTGACCAGTGTAGAGGTCGTAAAGCTGCCCATACTGCGGATCACCCCAGCTAATCAGATTGTCCAGATTGAGATGCTGCGGTTTGTCGTTAAAGTTAGCTACAACCAGCACCTTGTCGAGTTGACGGGTGATGTTATAACGCTCAAAAACAAATAAATGCTCGTTACCGACATCAATCAGTTCACGGTTATTAAAATCAGCAAAAGCATCGATTTCCTTGCGTACCGCAATCATGCGTTTGAGGGATGAGAAAATTTCATACTGATAATGACCGGGCTGGTTACGCAGCTCGGCTTTATCCCAGTCGATGACCGGCCGATGTACCCAGCGGGAATCGCCCTTCTTGTGCGGATCAGACAGAAAGGACACATCATTGATGGTGCCCAGTTCATCACCATAGTAAAGAAGCGGAATGCCGCCGAAGGACATGATAAGACTATGCAGCAACAGGATGATCTTGATGGCATTTTCTTCTGCTTCTATATCATTGTTTTCGAGGGCATATTCAAGCCCCACCAGCGAGGCCAGAGAACCGGAAATGCGGGCATCACCGGTTTTTTCATTCTCACCGAAAGGCAGACCACGGGCATGGGAGTTGTCATAGCGTCCCATAAAGTAATCAATCAGAAACTTACGGTGTCCGGCTGGCTCGTAACCAACAAGATCAATATCCCGGTCATCAAAACCGAGACCAATATCATCGTGACAGCGGATGTAGTTAAGCCAGGTAGCACGTTCCAGTTTGACCGGCAGGCTCTTGATACCCTGGTTAAGCAGCTTGGCATTTTTGGTGGCCACTGCATCCCACATCAGCGCCATAAAGGTGGCGTTGTAGGCAATCTCACATTCCTTGGCGATGACCGCATCCTCGCCAAAGTATTTGGTGACTTCGACCGGAGCGACAATCGCCTCGGCAATATAGAGTACGCCGGGCGCCGTGACCTGACAGCAATCTTTCAGCAGCTGCAGAATCAGGTGAGCCTCACGTTCATTCTGGCAGGTACTGCCGATTTTCTTCCACAAAAAGGCCACTGCATCGAGTCGTAGAATGTCTGCCCCCCGGTTGGCCCAGAACAGAATCACATCGAGCATTTCGATGAACACCGCCGGATTGGAATAATTCAGGTCCCACTGGTAATTGTTAAACACCGTCATTACCCAGCGGCCCATCTCCTCATCCCAGGTGAAATTGCCGGGCGAAGTTTCCGGGAAGACCTCAGGCATGCTTTGTTCAAACATATCCGGCACATTGCGGTTTTCGAAGGTGTAGTAATAATCCTGAAAACTTTTATCGCCCTGTCGCGCTTTCTGCGCCCACTCATGCTCATTCGAAGTATGGTTCAACACCACATCCATGGTCAGCAGCATATCCCGCTCATGCATGGCGCGCGACAGATGCAGCAGATCATCAATAGTGCCCGCCCGGTCATCAATCTGACGGAAATCACTGACTGCATAGCCGCCATCACTGCTGCCGCGCGGACACTGCATGATGGGCATGATATGCACCATGTTGACACCGAGTTCCTGGAAGTAATTGAGATGGCTTTCCATGCCTTTGAGATCACCGGCAAAACCATGACTGTATAAAGCCATGCCCACCCAGTTCTGACTCAGGAACCAGTTGTGATCGGCTTCACGCTCAATATCACGCCGACGCAAATCCTCAGGTCGACGGATATACTGCCAGGCCATGGTTTCGACCAGACGCTGGGCCTGCTGTTTGAAATCCTCACGGTCGCCATAAAGACGCTCGAACAGGGAGTGAATCGCGTAAAAATTTGCCCCTAGCCGCGTATAGAAATAACGCAAATCCTGCTTGGAGATACCCGCCTCTATCTCATTCAGGATTTCATTGAGCAGTTTATGAGCCTGTTGTTCGTACATAGATTATGATTTAAATATTCCCTATTAAGTATTGATTTATTTATAGAATTCCAAATCGTCACAGATGGCGCCGCGCAGTCCGACCACCTTGGAAGCAAAAGCCTGGGCCTCATGCAGAGTGGCGTCGATATCCCAGTCATGCAGCAGTCCGTGGATATACATCGCCGTAAACGCATCTCCGGCGCCGACTGAATCAACCACCTGTTCATTCAGGGTGGGCTTGACCAGGTGAAACTCGCCTTCGGTATCTCTGACGATGGCCCCTTTTTCACCGCAGGTCACTATCAATTGTTCCAGGTGAAAATGCGTATGCATGCGCGTCATATCCTGATGCAGATCGGCACTGCGAAATCCCAGTTCAGCCAGTTCATGCTGGTTAAGTTTGACCCAGCGTGCCTGTTCCAGCCACTGATAGACATCATCTTTCTGCCACCAGGGGCTGCGCAGGTTCACGTCGACGAAAATATCATAGTCCGGATTTTCAGTAAGTTTCTGCAGAGTCTGATGGCTGGTTTCACTGCGGGCAGCCAGAGAACCGTGATAGAACAGCCCCTTTGCCGGCAAATCGTTCACTGCCGGGTAATCGATGAAGTCCCAGGCACTGCCTTCAGCAATGTTGTAGCTAGGCTCGCCGTCGCTGAAACTGACATTCACCCGCCCGGTGGGATGTGCTCTGTCGACTTGCAAAGTCGCGGTAGACAAACCCCAGTCTTTGGCTGCCTGTTGGATTCTCTCCCCCAACTCATCATTACCAAGACGACTGATGAAGACAGGTTGGTCGCCCAATGCCTGTAAATGCCAGGCCACATTGAAAGGCGCGCCTCCCAGCTTGTTTTCGCCATCGGGAAAACAGTCAAACAGGACTTCTCCGAATATCGTTAGCGGTTTTGGATGTGTCATGTGAGTTTCTCTGTATTGCTTGTCTCTGCGAAATCAGGTGAGTAATGCAACACGCCCTGCAATACGCCAGCAGAATAATTTCCGTTGTGTTTTTGAGGTTCATTACTGGCCAGATACAGTGCATCGCTATGCCCGTTATGCTGTGATAACTGCTGTGCTGCCTTTTTTATTTCGTCACTGGCATTAGCTACCAGCACCGATTGGATCCGACTGGTCAGAACCGGCAAGTCATTACCACTGTCGCCGGCAAAAATCACTTCTTTCAAGTCATAGCCCAATTTGTTCTGCAGGAACTCTATTGCATGCAGTTTGGTGGCATTGCGTGGCAGCACATCGAGCAGACCGATGTTTTTCGGTTCATCCACACTCCACAGCACACTGGCATCCACCCCGGCCTCTCGCAAAAAAGCTTCGATGCGGGCGACAATGCTGTCCTTATCCAGATACAGCGGCAGGTAGTAACTGAGCTTATGGGTATTTTGCTTGCTGCTCTCCTGCAGACGCAGCTCGCTGATCGGTTTGAGAATAGCTTTGAGCTGAGCATGGGTCTTACCATGCCAGTCTTTATCGATTTCCGCCTCCCAGTCAGCCATTTGCTGCCAGCTCCCCTTACCTATCTGATAGATCTTGGTGCCCACATCCGTAATCGCGAAATTGGGCTGTGGCAAGGCATAGTTTTTGATTGCACGTTTGACCAGAGAAACATGACGACCGGTCACATATACCAGTTTCACATCCGGTCTACTGCAAAAGCGGTTGAATTCACGGCGGGCATCGGCCGGCTCCGACTGAAACCCGTTGGGAATAATCGTGCGATCCATATCGGTACAAAGCAGCAGTTTGGCTTGTTTCATGGCGTTGCTTTCTTGCTGGTGACGAGGTCGAAAAACTGATAATGGGCCAGGGCTTCAAGAATACCGGCGGCGTGAGGCTGGGTAGCGAAATAAATGCGGTCGGTATCCACCAGTTGAGATAGTTCTTCATGATGGCGGTTAGCCACTACCGCAGCCAGGGTGTTACCACGCATCATGTCCTCATCGGCACCAGAACCGCCCACCACCAGTATATGTTCCAGAGGAATTTGCCAGCGGTCAGCGACATATCTCAATGCCATGCCCTTGGAAGCGCGAATCGGCATGATATCCAGGTATTGTCCAAAAGCCAGTTGTGCATGGACTGACTGCTCCTCCTGGTGTAATAACCGTTTAATATCCTCAATATCAGCTTCTTCCGGGTCAATGTAATAACTCAGCTTGAACCGGCTCTGTTCCGATTTCGGCTGTCTTTCCAGCCCCGGATAATTATCGAGTAAAGGCCTTATTTTATGCGGGGTCCAGTGATAATCAATATGCTCGGCCCAGCCCTTGTCCGGCGTCAGTTTGGGCGCATAGTAAATTTCGGTGCCGGAGCTGGTAATCAGAATGTCGGGCTCCGGTATCTGATGTTTCTTCATCAACCTCAAGGCCACATCAAGGCGACGGCCCGTGGCAATCGCAAACTTGGTGGTTTTGCGGTTGACGCGCAGCAGACTGAGCAGTTCGTGTAATGACTCGTCATCACCAATCAGGTTCAGATCCAGATCACTGACCAGAGCACGCTCGGCATACATTTGAGAAGTGCGTTCCAGCGGTTTGCGCTGCAGGAAATCGGCACGTTCTGCAATGGGTCTGACCAGTTCCAGATAACGCTCGGCATGGGCCTGCCAGGAATAGTGTCTGGCAACCCCATCCAGGCCTTGTCTTGAATACAGGTTCCAGGTGGCATTATCAGTCAGCAGCTTCAGCAAGGCATCGGTGATGGTAGCGGCTTCCAGCGGGTCAATCAGAAAGCCGTTGTGACAGTTGCCGATAATATCTACCGGGCCGCCATCTTCTGTAGCGACTATCGGCAGACCTGAGGCAGCCGCCTCGATCAGGGTAAGACCGAATGGTTCGGTCAACGCTGGATTGACGAAGACGCCGCCTGAAGCTGCGGCAATACGGTAGATCAGAGGCACCTGATCCCGTTTATGGTGTTTGGGTAAGGCGACTTTGCCATAGAGGTCGTAACGGTCGATCGCCACCAGCAAGTCATGGAATACTTCCTGCGCCCCATGCTCCAGATCATCAATATCATCGCGGTTGCCGGCAATAATGACCAGGTTGGCCAGCCGCTGCAGCTCTTCAGATTCACCATAGGCTTCTATAAGCACGCCGATATTCTTGCGTTTATCCGGCCGTGATAATGCCAGGATGATGGGTTTGTTGGCTTCAGTCAGGTGAGCCGTCAGATAGCCGAACAGGTCATCCTGCAACTCACCGCCGACCGGAGGCTTGAACTGCGTGATATTGGTACCGGGAGGAATAACCCGCATCTGTTCGGGCTGATAATGGTCGTAAATTTCGTACTGTTCTTCGATTTCCTGGTGAGTGCTGGTAATCACACATTCTGCCGTCGCCAATGTCACTTCTTCGGCTTCCACCCGGCGTGACATGTTGTAGAGCTGTTCGACCTGCTCGGCACTCAGCCCGCTAGCCAGCAAACGGCGACGCTTGACCCGCCCCAGCGAGTGACCGGTATGAACGAGGGGAACCCCAAGCAGGTTGGCCACATGCGAGCCGACCAGGCCGGCATCAGCGTAATGGCTGTGAATCAAATCAGGAAACTGGTTCTGCTCGCGGAAAAAGTCAGCGAGATTATCGGCAAACACATCCAGATGATCCCAGAGCTGTTCTTTATAAATATATTCGTCGGGACCGGCATCTATTCTGACAATGCGGAATTTATCGTTAATGAGCTCAACAGGTACCGCATAGTCCGGTGAAACATGCTCATCTTTGATATGACGGGTGATTAAGTCGACTTGTGCTACATCATCACATTCAGACAGGGCCTGTGCCAGTTCAAGCACATAGAGGGTCTGACCACCGGTGTCAGCATCCCGCCCCAGTTCCAGGTTGTTTCCACGGATCAGCCCGTGAACACTGATAAGGGCAATGTAGATCGGTCCCGGTTGGTCGCTCATTTAGATTGATTCTCCGAAATTGATGTTCGACGCCGCGTCTGGGAAGCGATGCGTTGATCAATGATCCTGAATCTACTATAGCATCCCTGCGGGCGAGCCTGATGACAGTGTCGTCACAAAACCAGCATACCGACAGTGCTGTCGGCACGCGATTTATGACAGGTGGGAACAGCCAGTGTTCCGCGCAAAGCCGACCTTCGCTGGCGGGCTTACTTGAATAATGATTTCAGTTTGGCGCTGAGCCGATGAAAAAAGCGGTGTTTATTTCCCGCCGCCTGACTGGTCAGGAAGTTGATCTGGATCGACTGACGTTTGCCTTCAAAACTCGGGTAACCATGCCAGCAGTTATCGGTGACTTTAAAGGCCATCAAACTGCCGGGACCGGGCGTGTATTCCTCAACATAATCCTGCATATCCTGTTCACTACGCAGTACCCGCAATCGGCCAGTCTCAGCCGGCCATTCGTGATTGAGATAAATCAGAATCGTCGCCACCTTGGTTTTGGAATCGGTATGAATGCGTCCGTCTTTCTTACGTGAATAACCACGCAGGGTCATCATCATCGGCAGATCCATGACCTGAACATCAAACTTTTCACAAATGATGCGACGAAATTCCGGTGTATCGATAGAGTCAATCAAGGACTTGAAGGTCGGATGCATCTCGACATCATCAATGTTATAGCTACCGCCATCATTGATAGCAGGAAACGCATTGATGATATCGCCGACCTTGTCCGGATCAATCGCCCTGTCGACCGTGAAATAAGGATAGGGATCGGTTTTGAGCGGGGCGTCAGCCAGCGCATCCAGCTTGAATACGTTTTGCATAAAAATGTCACAATGTCCTGATAAGCTGTAAGGTTACCATGCTGCTGTGACGGCAAAAAGCATTTTGTCTGTTGCTGGCCCAATTTGTTTCTGAGCAGGACTGGACCGCTTTTATTGATGGATAGTCAGCTCATGCTGACTGCGTTGCCGGTTCGGGTCTTCCTGTGTCTCTACAGCCTCAATCCAGGCTATATATTCAGCTGGCAGCGCGTGCTCCCGCGCGCCCTCAAGCACATGACGCTTATACCAGGGATAAGGTCGAAGTGACGGCGCAATCTGAATAGCGAGGTAGGTTAAAGCCTGAACCCGTCTGCCATCTTCTATCTCGACTTCCACCTGCGTGATTTTGTAACCCTCGCCCTCACAACTATCCAGATTGGCCTGCTCATCAGCAGCAAACTGAAACAGAATGCCGTGAGTCACATCACCGGGGTCGCCGGTTTTAAAGGCATCACACTTGGCCGAATTATCCACATGACTGTGCTTATGAAAGCGAAGCTGATGACCGCAAAGCACTGCCTTCGCATAGAACCTGGCTGAGGGTACACGGGCCAGCAGACGTTTGCTGGACATGTTGGAGCCATAAGCAAAATATGTCACCTGCTCACGGTGTCCGGTCTGCGATCTCTGATTCCTTTTACTCATGCGTACAAACCACTGCCCGGGTCTGGCTCAGCGTGACGACAGCATCTCATCTATTTCCACCATCACATTCTCGATGTTTCTGGGAATGGTCTCCTGGGGTCGGCCTTTAACCTCGGTTTTGAATTCCTGCAGCAGCTCGCCTGAGTCAGTGTCTACCACACGCAGCATGATGTAGGAAAACAGATAGGTCGGCTTATGGTAACGCCCCACAACGATATAGTCGCTGCCAAACTCAGCGCCCAGCTCTGCAGCTGCCTCGGGCCGGTCAAACAGAAAGCCCACGCTTTTATCCGCCTTTTTGTGCGCTTTATCGCTGATTGTGATTAGCTCATAACCAGCCCGCTTTTCAAAGCCTTCACGCACCAGCTTCTCGGTCAGGGTGACATTTTTCTCATCTTTGGCAGCAATGGCTGCGTTTTTCTGCGGATCGCTCAGTGGCATAGTCAGATTACGCAGTTCCATATCCAGTACGGCGATTTTCGTCTCTGCCATGACAGTCGCAGAGATCAGGAAACTCAGACCCAGACACAGTGACATTGCTAACTTCATATTTTCCTCATAATCATCTTATTAGTAAGCATCAGTCAGGTTCACTATAACGAGACTGACCTGCCCCGGGTCAACCGGAACAGGTCAGAAAACAACTTGAATCAGCTGGGGTTCAACTGGCGAGGCTGACCTGTACCAGATTATCGGTAAAGGTCGGTGCGTGCCCCATATCAACGAACTCAGCCGAACTGACACAATTGACCGTGCCTTTATTCAATTGACGCCAGTAACCGAGTGTGGCAACCACAATGCCCGGACTGACATCATCGGTGATTTGCGCCAGGCCCTCAAAGGCACCGCGTTGGTTAAACACGCGCACCTTGTCGCCGCTCTGGATATTGCGCATATCAGCATCCGCCGCGTTAATCATCACGAACTGTTCGCCCTGGCCTTTGATCTTGTCATCGATATTGGCGTAACAGGAGTTCAAAAAGCCATGGCTCTTGGGCGAGATAATATTGAGCGGATACTCGCTGGCAAGCGTCGGATTAGACTCCGGCGTTTCCCGTGACGGTACATAATCCGGCAGGCTGTCTATAGGTTCACCCGGCTGGAAGCCCTCGTACATTTGCCGGAATGGCGGCGCCACAAAGTTGGTGGCCCCTTCGACCATAAAATGGCATTTTCCAGTTGGCGTCGGGAAGTTACCCGCTTTATGCGGGGCCCTGTCATCCGGGGTACCCACTTTCAGGCGAGCAAAGCCATGCTGGCGCATATATTCCAGATCAATGCCATCACAGGCAGGAGAATCCCAGTCGACATAGTTTTCCAGGCATTCACTATCAGACCATTTGAAATTATCTTCCTCGTAGCCCATTTTCGCTGCCAGTCGGCGGAAGATTTCATTATTGGGTAAGGCTTCACCCGGTGCTTCCGCACATTTTTCGTTATAGGTCAGATACAAATGACCCCATGACAGGATCATGTCTTCCATTTCCGCCCCCATGGCTGCGGGCAACACGATATCCGCATAAGAGGCCGTATCAGACAGGAAATGCTCGGCTGACACCATGAATAGATCCTCACGCATCAGGCCTTCGACAATCTTGTCGGTTTCTGCAGCCTGGGTGACCGGGTTGGCATTCCAGCACATCATCGATTTAATCGGCACATCCAGATTCATTTCACCATTGAGCGCTCGCCCAATCTGAATCGCATTAATGACACGGGTACCTTCCGGGATCAGATCGGGGCGGCTGATAACATCGAACTTATAAGGATGCTCCCATACCGGGAACTGGGTCGCACCGCCACCGACATGACGCCAGGCGCCGGTTAATGCCGGCAGACAGGTCACAGCGCGAATAGCCTGACCACCACCGAAATTACGCTCCAGCGCCACGCCCAGCCGAATCGCAGCGGGCTGTGTGGTGGCATATTCACGGGCAAAGACCCGGATTTCTTCAGCTGGAATACCGGTGATTTTTTCTGCCCATTCCGGGGTCCGGGTTTTCACCCGTTCGGCCAGTTCGGCAAAGCCCACCGTGTAATTATCAACATAATCCTGGTCCTGCAGACCTTCTTCGATAATGGTGTGCATCATCGCCATCGCCAGGGCGCCATCGGTACCCGGTTTCGGTGCGATATGCCAATCGGCTTCCTTGGCCGTGCGTGAGCGGTAAGGATCAATCACGACGACTTTGGCGCCGCGCTTCTGTGCATCTTTGACGATATGCCAGTGATGCAGGTTGGTGCTGACCGAGTTACAGCCCCAGATCACGATAAACTTGGAGTGAACGTAGCTTTCAGGGTCGAGGCCAGCTGTCGGCCCCACCGTCAACAGCCAGGCGGTGCAGGAACCCTCACCACAGAATGTACGTTCACACACCGTGGCGCCCATCTTATTAAAGAATGCATCGCCACCATTGAGACCATGCACCAGGCCCTGATGCCCCAGATAACTGTAGGGAATGATCGCCTGCGGTCCGTATTCATCGATAATCGCTTTCCAGCGAGTGGTGATTTCATCCAGCGCCTCATCCCAGCTGATCTGTTCAAACTGGCCGCTTCCCTTAGGGCCGGTCCGGCGCATGGGGTGCAGTAAACGATCGGGATGATAATGCCGCTTTTCGTAGTCTTTAAGCTTGACGCAAAGACCGCCGCGGGTCATGGGGTGTTCGGCGTTACCCTTAACGGAAATCAGTTTGCCGTTTTCAACTTCAAACACCATTGAACAGGTATCGGGACAATCATGCGGACAAGCGCCATGATGGGTGGTTTTTAAAACACTGGCCATTTCTCTCTCCTCTAATCATCTGATTCTTATTGTTTTTATTATTGTCAGGTTTATTACCCTACTTCGGACTATACACCATATTCGGACGGGAAATTTGCCCAGTGAAACAGGTGATTCAGGCAATGGCTTTGAGTGCCTGTTCGAGGTCAGCAATCAGATCATCAACTGCTTCCAGGCCGACTGACAGGCGTATCATTCTGTCACTGATGCCTGCTCTATCGAGCAAGGCTTTAGGCAGACCATAATGGGAGCTGGTGACGGGCTGGGTTATCAGGGTTTCGGCCCCCCCCAGACTGGGTGCCAGCTTCATCAGTGTCAGTCTGTCGGCAAACTGTCTGGCCGCCGCCCCACTGCCTTTGAGATCAAAGCTCAACATGCCGCCAAAGCCCTGCATCTGTCGCGCCGCGAGATCATGATTTTCTGATGCCACAAGCCCCGGATAATAGACTTTGTCGATTAAGGGATGCTGAGACAGATATTCCGCGAGTGTCTGAGCATTCTTGTTATGCCGTTCAATCCTGAGCGGCAGAGTCACCAGACTGCGTTTCAGTTTATGTGCGATTTCGGGGGCGATAGCCTGTCCCAGGCTCTTGCGCCACTCATTGAGCTCGGTGATGTCGCGATCGGTACCCGAGACTACACCCGCAGTCAGATCACTGTGTCCCCCCAGATATTTGGTCGCGCTCTGCACCGCGAAATCGGCGCCTAATGCCAGCGGCTGCTGGTTTATCGGCGTGGCAAAAGTGTTGTCTACCGCGAGACGCGTGCCATGCTGATGACAAAGCGCTGCCGTTTTCTCAATATCACTGATTTTCAGCGTCGGGTTGGCCGGCGTTTCCATAAACACCAGCGAAGCTCCCTGTGCCAACGACGCTTTTAATGCCGCGTGATCATCACTGGCAATAAACTGCGTTCCTATGCCCAGGAGTTTGGCCTGATGCTGGAGGAAGACAGTCGTGCCGCCATAAATCTCCCCGAGACAGATCATGCCGCCACGACCAAAAGCGAGACATAGCGCACTGATCGCCGCCATGCCGGAACCAAATGCCAATGCCGACTCGGCTTTATCCAGGGCAGCGAGACGCTGCTCCAGCGAAGTAATACTGGGATTCATGCCATAGCGGGAATAGAACGCCGCCTGTTTGCGACCACCGACCACTTCCAACAGCGCTTCTGTATCGGCAAAACTGAAAGTGGTGGAATCGTATAAAGGTGAGACCGCAGCGCCGAATGGATCTTCAATCTGGCCGCTGTGAATGGCCTCGGTCGAGAAGTCGTTATGCTCTGCCATCCCACACTCCTTTGAGCTGAATGAGAACAGCTCAACAACGCTAAAATGAAAATTTGATTTTGCTAGGCCTAATTTAACATTTCCAGATGCCTTCAGACTGCAATAAAAAAGAATTCCGGCCGAAGCCGGAATTCTTTTTTGTGTCGTTGTCTTGAGTTGCTAGTGGCAACAACTCATTTAACTTATGCCGCAGCTTTTGATGCAGGCGCAGAAGGCTTTTCTGCAACTGGGTCAACATCAGGCTCGATACCCCATTTGACTTTATCCAGTCCTTCGGCCTGATCTTCATCAGAAACACGCATGCCGATAGTGTTGTTGAGAATGAAGGACATCACCCAAGCAGTGAGCATACCCATACCCAAGCATACAGCGATACCTACGAGTTGCATCACAACACCGATTTCACCATGTTGGAAAGCATATGGACCTTCTTCAATACCCAGATAACCGGCATGCGGTACACCAATGTGCAGTAAACCGGTCATGATTAGGCCGTAGGAACCGACGCCGGCAAACAAAGGTAACAGTTTGTGGTCGTCAATCTTACGTTTTTGAAGTGTTTCGTAAATGACATAGGCAACAATAGGCGCACCCATCGCGACCAGGAACATTTGCCATGGTACATAGACGTCGAAACCTGATGCACCTGAAACATAGCCAGCCAATGGCCCCAGAAGCAGATAAGCATATTTACGCTTCCAGTAGGCCAGAATAGCTCCCATCAATGCACCACCAGCCCATGCTGCACCGTAGTTATTGAATGCCAGACCGACGCTGGTGTCCGCCATAGTGACACTGACTGCCAACGCTTCTGGATCAAAGAAGAACAGGCAAGACAGGATGACCATCGGCAGCGCGGCAAAAACACTGAATACACCAACGGTGACCAATGCCAGGCTGGGCTCACGGTACTCTGTCACTTTAGGATGGGCAGAAAACATACCCGGACGTGGAGACAATTGACGATGGAAAATCATCGCCATACCAGCAGGGAACAGATAAACAAAGCCGACACCGAAAAAGTCATGGAAACCATTATTAGTGAGCGGTCCAACTGAACCCCAGGCCCACCAGCTCACGATCGAAGAAACAATGGTCGCCACAAAGGCCACAATATAATAAGCGGAAGCTTTCATTCTCTCAGATACCGCGAAGTGAAGCAGGACGTTAATAATCCCCGCAAAACACGCCAGGAAGAAAATGAATATCTGGAAGTTGTTGATACCAGGGAACACAGCCGGATCAACATTTTGCGCCATTTCGTTAGAAAGAGCGCCGCCAAACCACCAGTCTTTAATACTGTCGGTCAATGTGTAATCGACCAT
>JABURN010000173.1 GCA_014762585.1 Methylophaga sp. | reverse complement strand
CTCTCTCCTTCTATGAAGGTTTCGCCGGGTACCCTGTTACCCGGCTTTTTTTTGCCTGCTGTTCGCTTTTGATAATGATTCTTAATTGCGAATATATATTGTTTCCTATAAAATGCCTTCTCTTGTTACGATGTTGCTTTTACAATGCCGTTTACCGGTAACTATGGGATTTCATATCTATGCAATTGAAGCAGACGATAAGACGAGGCTGGCCTCTGGCGCTGATGATAGCGCTGCCGCTGACAGCGGGTGCTGGCGCTCTTGATGAGGCTATCGACACCCAGGTCGATACGGATATCGCCGCACAGGAATCACAGGAAAAAATTGATAACCTGGCCGATGAAACCACTGATATGTTGGCTGAGTATCGCGATATTTTGCGTCAGACTCAAAGCCTCAAGGCGTATAACGATCAGTTAGACCAACTGGTTAATTCTCAGCGACAAGAGCTGGAATCCATCGGGCTGCAATTGCAAAACATCGAAACCACACAGCGCGATATCGTGCCGCTGATGACTAAAATGATCGAAGTGCTGGAACAGTTTGTGGCACTCGATATTCCTTTCCTGCAACAGGAACGCAATGACCGTATCGTCGCCCTCAAGACCATGATGGGCCGTGCAGACGTTTCCCTGTCTGAAAAATACCGCCGCATCATGGAAGCCTACCAGGTGGAAACAGAATACGGCCGAACTATCGAAGCCTATCAGGCCGATCTGGATAGCAACGAAGATAGCCGCACCGTTGATTTCCTACGCATTGGTCGTGTCGGTCTTTATTACCTGACGCTGGACGGTCGTGAGGCCGGTGTCTGGGATACCGAGTCCGGTCAATGGCAAACGCTGCCGGACAGTTATCTGCAGCCGGTCAGTGACGGTCTTAAGGTCGCCCGCAAACAATTACCACCGGATCTAATGGTTCTGCCGCTCAAAGCTAAGGGAGGTGAGCAATGAAATCCTTTATCTCCCTGATTTTGATGCTGGCACTGAGTCTGCCGCTGGCAGCACAGGATAAGCCGGCCAATCTGGACGAACTGCTGGAGCAGGTAAAACGTGACCGGGTACTGGAACAGCAACAGAATAAACTGCGCGAAGCGGAATTCGTAAAAGCCCATGACGAGCAGGCGCGTTTGCTGGAAGAAGCGCGCCGGCAACTGGCTGCGGAAGAACAGCGCAGTCAGAACCTCAACCAGGCCTTCAACGAACTGGAGCAAACCCTGGCAGAACAGCAGGCGCTACTGGATGAGAAATCCGGCTCGCTGGGTGAACTGTTTGGCACTGTGCGGCAGATCGCCAGCGACAGTGGTGGCGTGCTCGAGAGCTCAATGACTTCAGTCACCCGCAAAGATCGTATCGCCTTTCTGCAGCAGTTAAGTGAGAGCAAGCAGCAACCGACCATCGATGAACTGCGTCAACTGTGGCTGACTCTGCAGGAAGAAATGACCGCTTCGGGCAAGGTCAAACAGTTCGAAGCGCCGGTGATTACGGTGACCGGGGATGTCGAGCAGCAGAATGTTACGCGCATTGGCGTATTTACCGCTTTCAGCGAGGGCAAGTTCCTGCGCTACCTGTCTGAAACCGGCAACCTGGTGGAACTGGCCAGACAACCGGTAGACCGGCTCAGGGAGCATATGAACGAATTCGCTGAAGCCGACGCCGGTGAAATGATGCCGGCTGTGGTCGACCCGACCCGTGGCGCGATTATGGCCTTGCTGGTACAGACCCCGACGCTGAAAGAACGTATCGAACAGGGCGGATGGATTGGCTACATCATCCTGATTCTGGGTGCGGTCGGTCTGCTGGTGGCCCTGCTGCAGTTCCTGTCATTGCAACGTGCTGGCAGTGGTGTCGCCAAGCAACAGAAACAGAAAGAAATCAGCCACAAAAACCCGCTGGGTCGGATTCTGTCGGTTTACAACGACAAACTGGCTCAGGACGTGGAAACCCTGCAACTCAAACTCGATGAAGCCATTTTGCGTGAAATGCCCAAGCTTGAGAGAGGCTTGATCACGCTGGCGATTCTGGCAGCGATTGCGCCGATGCTGGGCCTGCTGGGCACCGTATCGGGCATGATTGAAACCTTCCAGTCGATCACCCTGTTTGGTACCGGTGATCCAAAACTGATGTCCGGCGGCATCTCGCAGGCATTGGTCACTACCGAGCTGGGTCTGGCTGTCGCCATCCCCTTGCTGTTGATTCACAGTGGTCTGTCGAGCAAATCCAATCGCCTGATTCAGATCCTGGATGAGGAAAGTGCCTCGATTGTGGCCCGTAACGCGGAAAGCCAGCATGGACAGTCTGACTAACGGCCTGTTTCAGATTCAGCTGCTGATGGAAAGCGGCGGCTTTGTGCTGTGGATTATTCTGCTGGCATCGATTCTGATGTGGTCGCTGATTATCGAGCGTTACATTTACGTTTATTTTCAGCACCCGAAACAGGTCAAACAGCTGATTGACGAATGGCATGAGCGTCGCGACCGCACCAGCTGGTATGCGCATCAGATCCGTCAGGGCATGATTGCCGAAAGCCGGATCGAACTGTCGCGCTATCTGATGTCGATTAAGACACTGACCGTCGCATTGCCGATGCTGGGCCTGTTGGGTACCGTCAACGGCATGATTCAGACCTTCGATGTGATGACCGTATTCGGCACCGGCAATACCCGGGGTATGGCTGGTGGTATCTCGGTTGCCCTGATAACTACGATGGGCGGTTTGCTGACAGCATTGTCAGGCCTTTATTTCAGCACCCAACTGAGTCAGCGGGTATCGCGTGAAGTCGATAACGTGGCCGATGCCTTGCGAAGAGACTAGGAATTAGAGATGAGAAACCGACACTCCCGCAGACAAAGCGGTGGCATTGCAGACATCAACATGACGCCCTTGATCGATATGGTGTTCATTCTGCTGATTTTCTTCATCGTCACCACCTCCTTCGTTAAGGAGACCGGGGTGGATGTGAATCGACCCACGGCAAAAACCGCGGTCAAGAAGGAACGGGCCAACATTCTGATTTCAATCAGGGCCAACGATGAAATCTGGATGGATAAACGCCAGATTGACCGCCGTGCAGTGCGCGCCAATGTCGAGCGTATGCATGCGGAAAACCCGGAAGGCTCGGTCATTATTCTTGCCGACGAAGAAGCCAAAACCGGTCTTCTGATTGAGGTCATGGATCAGGCAAGACTGGCCGGTGTTTCTAACGTATCGATTGCAGCCGAACGGGAATAACAGCGATTTATGAGACTGGCGATAGGAATCATTCTGGCGCTGCTGGTGAACTTCGGCTTGTTTGTGCTGATGCAGAACATGATCAGCAACAAGGAAATAGATAAGCAGGTCACAGAAGATATTCGGCTGCTCGATTTCGTTCGCCTCAAGCGCGAGGAAACGCAGCCGGAAACCAAAAAACGCGAAATGCCCAAAAAACCGCCTCCGCCGGAAGAACCACCGCCGCCGCCTGAAACGCCGGCGCCTCAAACTGATAAACCGCAGCCGCCCAAGCCGCAGATTGATGTGCCGCAGATTGATGTGCCGATGAATATCACCGGCGGCCCCTATCTGGGAGATTTTGCCAAAGCGCCGAAGGCG
>JABURN010000227.1 GCA_014762585.1 Methylophaga sp. | reverse complement strand
GTACCGACGCTAAAAGGGAAAACCAGGGGCCAAAGCAAGGACAGGGCCAGCGCGCCATAGACGCCTTCCCAGGTTTTATTGGGGCTGATAGCCACGGCAAGTTTATGCTGACCAAAACGGTTGCCGGCAAAGTATCCGCCACTGTCAGCAAGCCAGACGGTCACCAGAACGTACAACACCAAGGCCGGCCCCTGCTCCCAGTGACTGTGCAGCAGACCGGCACTGGTGACAAAGCCGGTCAGTATCAACAGCATGGTGATGAAGGCAAAAACTCTGGAACGGAACAAATTTACAAATGCCACATTAAGCGGTTTGTTGGCAAAGAAAATGACCAGCAAGGTTGCACTGAGCCAGACAAACAAAGCCGTGGAGAGAATGACTGTGACAGGCAGCGATAACATCGCCAGGCCACCAAGCAGGAAAAGCAGACTGAGCAGGATGGCTTTGATCGTGTTGTTTTTGATGTCAGTGAGGCTCAACCATTCCCAGGCAGCCAGTAGCGACACCGCCGTAAACAGCAGCATGACCACACCACTCTGCAAATCGAGCAGCGCCCAGACAACAAGCGGTATTAGAATCGCAGCGGTTATCAGTCGTTGTTTAAGCATCAGAATCATCCTGCAATTGTTCTGAGGTTCGACCAAAGCGTCGCTCACGACGGGAAAACGAATCAATGGCTCTATTGAGCTGTCCGGCATCAAACTCCGGCCATAATACATCGGTGAAATAAAACTCGGTATAAGCCATCTGCCACAGCAGAAAATTACTGACCCGCTGTTCGCCGCCAGTACGGATAAACAAATCCGGCTCGGGCAATGAGGCTGTTGTCAGATGACGGTTAATCATCTCTTCCGAAATGTCTTCAGCAGCCAGTTCACCACGCGCCACCTGTTCGGCCAGCTGTCTGACAGACTGGGTGATATCCCAACGGCCGCCATAGTTGGCAGCGATATTCAGTATCAGGCCGGTGTTGTGTCGGGTCAGTTCATGCGCCTGGCTTATCTGCTTTTGCAGCGAACTTGAAAAGCCGGTGATGTCGCCGATGATTTGCAGCTTGATATTATTTTCATGGAGTTTTTTTACCTGATTATTCAGTGCATGACTGAATAATTCCATCAGCAGGGAGACTTCTTTGCCGGGGCGGCGCCAGTTTTCGCTGCTGAAGGCAAACAGGCTGAGCACTTCAACACCCAGCTGTGCACAGCGCTTAACAATACCTTCAACGGCTTTGACACCAGCGCGATGTCCCATGAATCGCGGTTGCAGGCGTTGCTTGGCCCAGCGGCCGTTGCCATCCATGATAATGGCAATATGTTTGGGAATAGTGAGCTTTTGATCACTCATACGAGTGTGATGAAAATGAAGTGTAACCAGGCGGTTACACTTCCATCAGATCCGATTCTTTATCCGACAGGATATGGTCGATTTCCTTGATAGTGGCATCGGTGAGCTTCTGAATTTCTTCTTCTGCACCGCGCTCTTCATCTTCAGAGATTTCTTTTTCTTTCAACAACTCTTTCAAAGTGCTGTTGGCATCACGACGGATATTACGCACTGCGACACGGGCATTCTCCGCTTCCGCTTTAGCGACTTTAACCAGGTCGCGACGACGCTCTTCTGTCAGTGGTGGAATCGGAATACGGATTGTCATCCCGGCGCTGTTAGGGTTAACACCCAGATCCGAATTCATAATGGCTTTTTCAATCACCGGCACCATGTCTTTTTCCCAAGGCGTCACAGACAGTGTGCGGGAATCTTCAACCCCCACGTTCGCCACTTGGTTAAGGGGTACGTCAGATCCGTAATAGGGCACCTGCAGATGATCCAGCAAGCTGGTATGTGCCCGACCGGCACGGATTTTTGCCATTTGCGAACTCAGGGCCGAGACGCTTTTTTTCATTCTGTCCGCGGCATCTTTTTTTATTTCTTCGATCATGATCCGTCCTATTTGACTAATGTGCCTACATCTTCACCGTAAATGATCTTGGTCAGATTACCGGGTTTGTGCACGTCGAAAACGCGCAGCGGAATTTCCTGTTCCTGACACATCACCACCGCGGTGGTGTCCATCACGGCGAGTCGGTTGTTGATGACTTCGTCGTAACTCAGCTCGGTGTAACGAACCGCGTCAGCGTTCTTGCGAGGATCATCGGTATAAACACCATCTACCTGGGTCGCTTTGAGCATCAGTTCAGCACCGATCTCCACTGCCCGCAGACTGGCTGCAGAATCCGTGGTAAAGAACGGGTTACCGGTACCTGCTGCGAAAATCACTACCCGGCCTTTCTCCAAATGCCGGATAGCACGGCGGCGCAGGTAGTCTTCACAGACTTCGTGGATACGAATCGCTGACATGACACGGCAGAAAGTACCATTACGTTCCAGTGCATCCTGCAGAGCAAGCGCATTCATAACAGTGGCCAGCATGCCCATATGGTCGGCGCTGACCCGGTCCATGCCACTGGCAGCAAGCCCGGCACCACGGAAGATATTACCACCACCGATGACGATACCGAGCTCAACACCCTGGGCGTTGAGCTCGGTGATCTCTTTGGCAAAGCGGGAAATGACTTCAGGCTGGATGCCATACTCAGCATCCCCCATCAAAGCCTCGCCACTCAGTTTGAGCAGAACACGCTTGTAAACTGGTTGACTTCCCGTCGTCATCAATTATTTACCTCTGGCTTGAGCCATCACTTCTTCAGCAAAGTTATCTTCTGCTTTCTCGATACCTTCACCCACTTCATAGAAAGCAAAACCTTCTACAGTGGCACCAGCTTGTTTGACCAGTTTTTCAACGGTCACATCCGGATCTTTAACAAAAGGCTGACCCAGCAGGCTGATTTCGTTAACGAATTTTGCCATGCGGCCTTCGATCATTTTCTCAATGATGTTGTCAGGCTTACCGCTGTCTTTGGCCTGAGTCGCAACGATCTCACGCTCTTTGTCCAGCAGTTCCTGAGGCAGATCCTCAGCAGAAACAGCTTGTGGACGGCTTGCCGCAACGTGCATAGCCAGGTCTCTCGCCAGCTCTTCGTCACCACCTTTAATGTTGACCATAGTACCAATACGGTCACCATGACGGTAGAAACCAATCACGCCGTCAGTAGACAGGGTGGTGAAACGACGCACTTGAATGTTTTCACCAATTTTAGCAACCAGCGCCTGACGCTTGGATTCTACTGTTTCGCCTGAGTCCAGGGTCAGTTCTTTCAATGCATCCAGATCAGCAGGTTGTGCGGCCAGTGCTTTTTGAGCCACTTCGTTGACAAAAGTAACGAAATCGTCGGCTTTAGCCACGAAGTCGGTTTCAGAGTTAACTTCCAGCATGATCGCATTTTTGTTATCGCTGCTGACTTCGATGGCGATGATGCCTTCAGCGGCCACGCGATCGGCTTTCTTGTCAGCTTTTGCCAGACCGGCTTTACGCATTTCTTCGATGGCCAGTTCGATATCGCCGTTTGCCTCAACCAGTGCTTTTTTACACTCCATCATGCCTGAGCCGGTACGCTCACGCAGTTCTTTTACTAAAGCTGCTGTAATTGCCATTGTTCTCACCCTTAAAATCAATTCGGTTTGTATTGGTCTGAATATTCAAA
>JABURN010000077.1 GCA_014762585.1 Methylophaga sp. | reverse complement strand
CCTATAGTTATCTCAAGCACTTCCCGGTCGATATTCTGAAAATCGACGGTGGTTTCATTACCGATCTGGACAACGATCCTGTCGACCAGTTACTGGTCAAATCGATGATTGATATTGCGCACAGTCTGGGCAAAAAAACCGTGGCGGAATTTGTTGAGCGTGAGTCAACGCTGGAACTACTGCGTGGCTATGGCGTCGATTTCGTTCAGGGCTATCTGGTCGGAAAACCGCAATCGGGCATCAACACCGCTAAAAAATAAGCCTAGTGCATGCCGGGCTGGTTTTCCTGGCGACCATGCAGGCGGCTGATCAAATGCGCCTCTTCATCACTGAGATTACAGTTATCAATCAACTGGTTAACAGCAGCGCCTTTACGTGCCAGGCGTATCGCATGATCATAAGCCGGCTGACTGTTGGCGGTCAGATCAATGGCATGCTGATGATCACGGATCTTGGCCAGCGTCTGTTCAAAACGCAGGATACGATCGTCAGTGCCGGCGGCCCCTTCGCACAGTGCTGACAGCTGATTCTGCAGGGTGTGGATTCGTTCGGATTGCAGTTTATAGAGCTTCAGCAGGTGCATGCTGGCCAATCCCAGTACCAGAAACACGGCACTCATTACAGTTATCACAACGACTAAGGTCATTTGCGGCTCCTTACGCCAGGCTGGCGCATTTAAACATACTCATCAATATGGCCCCCTTTATCATCATCGGGGTCTTTTTCTGCCGGTGTATCATCGGCGTCTTTTTCATCTTCAGGCGATTTATGCCGTTCACGCCGCTTGTCCTCCGGCGGGGGAGCCACCGGAGGACTCGGGGGAATCGGCATGGTGGGCCTGATTTCGTCCGCCATCGGATGTCTTCAGCCCACTAGAACCCGGCAATATCCGTGATTTCTTCCTGATCCAGTAACTTGTTCACATCGACCAGGATCAGCAGATACTTATCACGGTTGCAAACACCCTGAATAAAGCGCGAGCTGTCATCACTGACATTGGGTGCGGTGTCGATTTCTGACTGGTGCAGATAAACCACTTCAGCAACACAGTCGACCAGCATGCCAATCACATGCCCCGAAACTTCAACAATAATGATGCGCGAATTTTCAGTTGGTTCCTGCGGTGGCAGTCCGAAGCGGGCACGGGTATCAATCACGGTCACCACATTACCGCGCAGATTGATAATGCCCAGTACATAGCTGGGAGCCCCGGGAACCGGCGCAATTTCAGACAGACGCAACACTTCCTGCACCTGCATGACATTGATGCCGTAGAACTCATCTTCCAGCTGATAGGTGACCCATTGCAGTACCGGATCTTCCGCCAAATTGTCTTTTTCGCTCATTGTCCTAACCTTCTGCCATCACTGTCAGTTTGTTGACAGCCTGCGCCAATCTTGTTGAATATAAAGCAGACTTCATGCCATCTCACTCTTTTCGAGTGCGTCAAAGAGAGCAGGAAGATCAATAATGCTATGCATCGAGTCAGCGATAACGCCCTTGAACCAGGCACGCTGCGAGGTATCGCGACGCCAGTTAACCTGGTCAGCATCGATATTAATAATCTGGTTGATGCTGTCACAGGCAATGCCGGTCCGGCGTTCACCGATCAGCAATATATAGCCTGGCTGCTCGGGAGCAGGCTGATCGGTCTGCAGCAGGTGGCGGATATCCACCACTTCCATATGCTGCTCGCGGTCACGGTATAAGCCCAGTTGCCAGTTTTTTCTTCCCGGAAGCTGATTCAGCCCTGAGGCTGGCCAGTGCACTATGTTGCTCAGGGCCGAGACATCGAATGCGAGTTTCATACCACTGATCTGACACAGTAACAGTTTATGGCTTGAAGCCACTGGCGTGGTTTCAATTTGCTGTGATTCAGTCTTGTTTTCCGAATGCTCACTGATTACAGGTGCAGGTGTAACCGGCGCTTCCGTGCTCTCAGGCACAGCGATATCATGAGACGGTTTTTCTGTTGCCGGTCTTGGCTCTGCCAGCATATCGCGGAAATAGACCGACAGGGCTTCTTCCTGCTGGTAGATTTGTGTCTTAGCCATGAGAGCGTTGCGCCTCTGTTTGTATCAACTGGTCCAGCAATCGCTGATAAGCCAGGCTGCCATCCGCCTGCGGGTTCATTTCCGGTAGCGGCAGTCCCAGCTTGCTGGCTTCACGAAACGCGGGATCGACCGGCACTACATCATTCCAGACCTGCCCCTGATATTGGGTGTGTAATTGTTGCAGTATGTCATTGGCCGCCCTGGAACTGCTGTCATGCATGGTCGGGATAATAAAGTAAGGCAGAGAGCTGCGGCGTGAATGATTGATCATCGACACCGTGTGCAGCATGTGTTCGAGGCCTTTCATCGACAGGAATTCGGTTTGTACCGGGATCAGCAGCCGGTCACAGGCGGCAAGGGCGTTGATCATCAGTACGCCCAGCATCGGCGGGCAATCAATAAAGACATGCTGGAAGCGGTCTTTAAAAAAGCTCAGGGTTTTTCGGATAACCAGCCCTTTGCCCTGGGTTGCGCCCAGCTGACGGTCCAGCGTCGCCATCGCGGTTGAGGCCGGCAGCAGAAAAATATTGTCATGGCGGGTTTTTTTCAGGCTCTGGAAAATCGCGCCTTTGGGTGTGTCGTCCAGTTTCTGAAACAGGGTATAGATGCTGGTTTCTATCGAGTCCGGATCATAGCCCAGATAGGTCGTCATTGAGCCATGCGGATCCAGATCGAGGATCAGCGTCGACTCACCGCGCTGTGCCAGCAGACTGGCCAGTGAGATCACGGTCGTGGTTTTGGCAACTCCGCCTTTCTGGTTGCAGACTGCCCAGACGCTCATTGTGTCGCCTCTTCTGGGGTAGGCGCAGCCTCATTGGTGGTATCCGCAACAGGGGCGTTATTGCCTTTATCGGCATTGCTCTGCTCTGGGTTCGCGGCATTGAACAGCTCCAGACTACGGCGGCTGGCATCACGGCCTAACACCACCAGCACAACGCGGCGGTTTTTCTGACGGCCTTCCTCGGTACTGTTGTCGGCAACCGGACGATGTTCACCAAAGCCGGATGCTGACATCCGCTGCGGTTGCACACCATAGCGATCCATCAAGTGCACCACACTGGCGGCACGGGCCGCAGACAGTTCCCAGTTGGATGGGAAACGCGGGGTGTTAATCGGATTGTTATCGGTAAAACCTTCTACCTGAATCGGGTTGGCCGAGCTTTGCAGGATATCGGCAATTTCTCCAATAATGGGCACTGCGGCACGCTCGAGGCGGGCCTCACCACTCTCGAACAGCACCCGGGATTTGATCTCCAACTCCAGCCAGTCATCTCCCTGCTTGATGATTACATCTTCCGAGGCAATCAGGTCGGATAGCGCGGTGCTGAACTGCTGTGATAGATCATTAATCGTTTTCACATCCTCGGCATTAGCCGGTGGCGGTTCGTTGGGGACTTCCGGCAGCTCAACCTGATACTCAGGTTCCAGCGGTTCACCGGGAGAAGAGGATTCTTCTCCGACGCCACGACTGATTTCACCAATCTGGATCGGGTTTTCGCTGCGTGCCGGCTCTGAGAATACGGCTTTCAGGGTTTGTGACAACACGCGGTATTTAC
>JABURN010000021.1 GCA_014762585.1 Methylophaga sp. | reverse complement strand
TCGACCCTGCAACAGGAGGCCTCGCGCAAGCTTGGTTTCGGTGCCCAGCGCACTATGAGTATCGCCCAGCAACTCTATGAGGGTGTTGATACCGGCGAAGGCGCAGTGGGTTTGATTACCTATATGCGTACCGACTCGGTCTCGCTTGCCGCGGAAGCGATCAATGAAATCCGGGACTTTATTGCTGAAAAGTACGGCAAAAAAATGGTGCCGGGCAAACCCCATGAATACAAAACCAAGTCCAAAAACGCGCAGGAAGCGCATGAGGCGATTCGTCCGACTTCTGTGCTGCGTACACCTGAGGACATGAAAGCCTATCTGTCGGCTGATCAGCTCAAGCTTTATACCCTGATCTGGCAGCGCACCATGTCCTGTCAGATGGTACATGCCACATTGAATACTGTTGCCGTGGATCTTGGCTGTGGCAAAGGCAACACCTTCCGTGCCACTGGGTCAACGGTCGTCAACCCGGGCTTTATGAGTGTTTACCTGGAAGGCAAGGACGACACGGCAAAAACCGATAAGGATGAAAACCTGCTGCCGCCGATGGAGGTGGGCCAAGTCGTGGCTTTGAAAGCGATTCGTCCCGAACAGCACTTTACCGAGCCACCACCGCGCTACAGTGAAGCCAGCCTGGTCCGGGCGCTGGAAGAGCATGATATCGGCCGGCCCTCTACCTATGCCAGCATTATCTCGACCCTGCTGCAGCGGGAATATGTGGAGCTGGTGAACAAACGCTTCCACCCGACAGATGTCGGCCGCGTGGTAGGTAAGTTTCTGGTTCAACATTTCACCAAGTATGTGGATTACAACTTTACGGCTGAACTGGAAGATGAACTGGATGCCGTGGCCCGCGGTGAGGAAGAATGGATTCCGCTGCTGACCAAATTCTGGGCTCCGTTTAAGGAACAGGTGGAAACAAAAGATAAGGAAGTTCAGCGCAGTGATGTGACTCAGGAAGTGCTGGACGAGGACTGCCCGAAATGCGGTAAGAAACTGTCCAGCCGACTCGGTCGCAGTGGCCGTTTTATCGGCTGTACCGGTTATCCGGAATGCGATTACACCCGCAACATCGACGGCGAAGAGACCAGTAATGAGCCGGAAGTGGTCGAGGGCCGTAAATGTCCCAAATGCGATTCCGACTTGTGGATCCGCACGGGTAAATACGGCAAATTTATCGGCTGTTCCAGTTACCCCAAGTGCAAGCATATCGAGTCGCTGGAGCAACCTAAGAACACTGGTGTCCAGTGTCCGCAGTGTGAGAAAGGCGAGATCCTGACCCGAAAATCACGCCGCGGTAAGGTGTTTTATTCCTGCTCGGAATATCCAAGTTGTGATTACGCGCTGTGGAATGAACCGCTGAAAGAACCCTGCCCGAAATGTAGCTGGCCGATCCTGACCGTCAAAACCACAAAGAGCCGGGGCACGGAAAAAGTCTGTCCGCAGAAGGACTGTGATTTCAGCGAAAAAGTGGAATGAAAAAAGCCGGGCACAATTATCGTTCCCGGCTTATTTTTTCTCAGCGTTTAGGATTTCTTGCGGTCGATATGGCCTAAATCACGCTCCGGCGCAATCTGATCCCGCACCCGTTGCTTAAGTTCGGTAATCTCGGGGAAGCGGCCTTCCTGTTTACGTGACCAGACCAGTTTGTCATTGGCATAAACTTCAAAAATGCCACCGGTGCCGGGCTTGAGGGTGAGCTCATCAAGCTCTTCATCAAAAGTCGACAACAGCTCTTGCGCCATCCAGCCGGCACGCAGCAACCAGCGGCACTGGGTGCAGTAAACAATGCTGACTTTATTGCTCATTTTCCGCTCACTCACCCTGCAGGGCATCGAATACCCGCTGGGCCTGCTCGATGGCAGTTTCGGTATCACTGCCCAGTACATTGAAATGGCCCATCTTGCGACCAACACGGGCTTCCTGCTTACCATAGAGGTGCAGTTTGACGTTGGGTGCAGCAAGTAGGCTCTCCCAGTGCGGTTCAGAGTTACCCCAGACATCGCCGAGGATGTTGATCATGACGACCGGGCTGACCAGATCACAATCACCGGATGGCAGACCGCAAAGCATTCTGACCTGTTGCTCAAACTGTGAGGTATGACAGGCGTCCAGCGTGTAGTGCCCGGAGTTGTGCGGGCGTGGCGCGATCTCATTGGCAATAATCTCGCCATCGGTTGAGACGAAGAACTCGACCGCCATGGTGCCGATATATCCTAGACCGCGGGCAATCTCGTTGGCTTTCTGAATCGCGGACTGCGCCTGCTCGGCAGTCACGCTTGCCGGTACCGTGGTGGAATGCAGAATGCCATCAATGTGGACATTCTCAGCGACCGGGAAAGTGGTAATGCTGCCGGTCTCGCTACGGGCAAGCACGACCGAGATTTCGCGTTCGAGCTGAATGCGCTGTTCCAGCACACACTCTTTTTGGTCCAGTGACTCAAAGGCTTTGTAGACGTCATCCAGGCTTTCACAGGGGATTTGGCCTTTGCCGTCGTATCCAAAGGTGGCGACTTTCATAATTGCCGGGAACTGGATTTTTTCCTCTGCTGCTGCGATATCATCACGGCGCAGGATCGGTAAAAACGGTGCCGTAGCAATGCCCAGAGAAGCAATAAACTGTTTTTCTACATTGCGGTTTTGAGTCTGAGCCAGTGCTTTGGAAGAAGGACGCACTGATGTGTGCTGTTCCAGAAAGGCCAGAGTCTGGGCCGGAATATTTTCAAATTCGGTGGTGACCGCGGCGCACAGGTCTGCCATTTCTTTGAGCGCGGCTTCATCATCGTAAGCAGCGCAGATATGTTTGTCGGCGATCATGCCGGCCGGGCTCTGAGTGTCGGGATCCAGTACCACCACTTTGTAGCCCATGGTCTGAGCAGCAGTGGTGAACATGCGGCCCAGCTGGCCGCCGCCAAGCATGCCTAATGTTGCACCGGGTAAAATCTGAGAATTCATAATCAACCTCTCGCAATCGGTGCCGGTCGACGCCGGCGTTCTTATCTGGACAGCCGGGGGGTTGCTGAAAGCCAGCACCCGGCAAATTCGGTTTTATTGTGGGGGCAGCGTCATATCCAGCACTTGCTGGTGTTGAGCCTGACGGAACTGTTCCAGTTTTTCGCTGAGGGCCGGGTCCGTGACAGCGAGCTGGGCAATGGCAAACAGGGCGGCATTGGCGGCACCGGCTTCGCCAATGGCAAAAGTCGCGACCGGAATGCCTTTGGGCATCTGTACAATCGACAGCAAAGAGTCCTGACCTTTAAGGTATTTGGAAGGGACTGGAACGCCGAGCACCGGTACCGTGGTTCCGGCTGCCAGCATGCCCGGCAGGTGGGCCGCACCGCCAGCGCCGGCAATGATGCAGGCCAGGCCACGCTTTTTCGCAGTAGCGGCATAGTCGGTCAACAAATCCGGAGTCCGATGCGCCGAGACGACTTTAGCCTCGTAGGCTACACCAAAGGCCTCCAGTTGCTCGACGGCTTTTTCCATGACGGGCCAGTCACTGTTGCTGCCCATCACCACACCCACAAGTGGTTTTTCCATGATTGTTCCGTTACGCAAATAGAAAAACAGTGCATTTTAGCTATTTTATTGAAAATAGGAAAATTTAACGC
>JABURN010000115.1:7336-28543 GCA_014762585.1 Methylophaga sp. | reverse complement strand
GCGGGAAGTAGACCGTGAGCTTACTTACTTCCTCAAAACTATCCGGATGCAGGTTCTGCAAACACTGCTGGAAGGCAGGCAGCGAGTCATTCAGCCTGATCGTTGATAACAGCACCTGGATGTCTCTGGTGAACGTTTGTGAACGATATTCGATGAGTGGGAAACGGCCTTCCTGCAACTGGACCAGCGCTTCCATGGCGACGCTACCTTCAACCTGAAAGCGTGTCTGACCGGCTTTTGTCGGCAAACTGGTCAGGGTTTCCATCTCCTCACTGTTTTGCCAGGGCGCCGGGGCTACCTGAAACTGCACATTGTTCTGCGCTGCCGGTTGCGTCATGGTGTTGAAGACCAGTTTCAGAGCGGAACCATTGCGTCGATAGAAACCGGCATTACCAAAGCCCGGGATTTCCTGGGTCAGGGAACACTCCAGCGGGGACTCCACCACTTGCCATCGGGTATCCGTGACCGGTGCCTGGAACCGTTCGGCGAGCAGAGGCTGGGCAATCAGGAAACAAAGTAGAGGAAGCAGTTTTTTCATCAGTATCGAATCAGTGAGTGCAGGGGATAATTTGAGAGCTGTTCACGGCCGTTAAGAAAAGTCAGCTCCATCACAAAAGCACAGGCGATGACTTCGCCGCCCAGCATTTCAACCAGATCACAGCTGGCTTTGGCGGTACCACCAGTGGCGAGTACATCGTCAATCAGCAGGATACGATCACCGGGACTGATAGCGTCGATATGCGCTTCCAGTGAGGCATTGCCATATTCCAGATCATAATCAACGCGCTGAACGTCATAAGGCAGCTTACCCGGCTTGCGTAAGGGGATGAAACCGACACCCAGCTCCCATGCCGCCAGCGAGCCGAAGATAAAACCCCGCGCTTCCATCCCGGCAACAGCCGTGATGTTCTGATTGCGATAGGGGCTAATCAGCGCCTCAACACAGTCTTTGAGCGTCGCCGGATCCTTGACCAGCGGTGTGATATCTTTGAACACCACACCGGGCTTGGGGAAGTCGGCAATATCTCGAATTTTGTTTTTCAGCGTTTCCATCAGGCTTGCATTGAGTCCGGTCTAAGTGGCCGTTTATTATATCGGCAGCAAAGCTTGAGTTTTTAGCCCCTGTTCAACCCAGCTATCAAAAGGAGTCGTTTTGAAATCACTTAACAGCGTTTTCAAACTATTCATACTGCTCAGTCTGACCAGCCTGCTGAGTGCCTGTTTCAGCTGGGGTGGTGGTGAAGATGATGACGATACGCCACGCTATTATGTGGTGGATGTGGACCGGGGTGTGGTCGCTCAGGAATTTGCAGAGGACCGGGTGCTGTTACTGAAACCGGTCAGGGTTGTGCCGCATTTCCGCGGTAAAACGATTGTGTTCCGGGTCAACGAGAGCGAATACCGGTCTCAGCCTCCGCATGAGCTTTTTACCGAGCCGGAAGAAATGTTCACCGCCCAGCTCAAACGCTGGTTACAGAAATCGGGCATGTTCAGCCAGGTGGTCACCGATGACTCGGTAGAAGCTGACCTGGTGCTGGAATCCGCGGTGACAGGGCTTTACGGTGAAAAACGGCCAGAATACTCGCCTCAGGCCGTGCTGGAAATGCAGTTCTTCATGACCTCGGCCGATGACAATAAAAACCTGTTCCAGACCGGACTTAGAGTGGATGTCGATATCGAAGAAACCACGCCGGGAAACGTTGTAACAGGATGGAAACAAGGGCTTGGGGAGCTTCTCGCGACTTTGGAGCAGGATTTGAGCGCTTATTTTGCCAAAGTCGATGCTAGGTAGCAGTTAGAGATTAGCGTGCAGGAAATCGCCGTTGGTGGTAGGATTATCGCTTTGGTGGATAACTCCACCGGTTGCAGATAGCTGAGCTTTAACTGGACGAATAATCAATGAGTGAAATTGCCTTAGAACTGGATTCGATAGGTATCGAAGCCGAGATGAAGCAATCGTATCTCGATTATGCCATGAGCGTAATCGTAGGACGGGCGCTGCCGGATGTTCGCGATGGTCTGAAACCGGTTCACCGCCGGGTTCTTTATGCAATGCGGGAGCTGGGCAACAGTTGGAACAGCCCCTATAAAAAGTCTGCCCGTATTGTCGGTGACGTTATCGGTAAATATCACCCACATGGTGATACCGCGGTTTACGACACCATGGTGCGGATGGCACAGCCATTCTCAATGCGCTACATGCTGGTCGACGGCCAGGGTAACTTCGGTTCGGTCGATGGCGACTCACCTGCTGCGATGCGTTACACCGAAGTGCGCATGGCCAAAATCACCCATGAAATGCTGGCCGACCTGGAAAAGGAAACGGTCGATTTCATTCCCAACTACGACGAGTCGGAATCCGAGCCGGCCGTACTGCCAACCAAAATTCCTGCGCTGCTGGTTAACGGTTCATCCGGTATCGCGGTGGGTATGGCAACCAACATTCCGCCGCATAACCTGACTGAAGTACTCAATGCTGCGGTAGCCATGATTGATGATCCGGAGATCGGCATTCCGGAGCTGATGGAACATATTCCAGGTCCGGACTTCCCGACTTCAGCGATTATTAACGGTGCCAGAGGGATTGCCGAGGCCTATGCTACCGGCCGTGGTCGCGTTCATATTCGTGCTCGCGCCGAGATTGAAACCAATGAGGCGACCGGTCAGCAGAGTATCGTCGTTAACGAACTGCCGTACCAGGTCAATAAAGCCCGCCTGCTGGAAAAAATCGCTGAGCTGGTTAAGGACAAGAAAATCGAAGGCATTTCCGCCCTGCGTGATGAATCTGATAAAGAAGGCATGCGCATGGTTATCGTGCTCAAGCGCGGTGAAGTGCCGGAAGTCATTCTCAACAACCTCTATCAGCAAACCCAGATGCAGACTGTGTTCGGCATCAACATGGTTGCTATCGTAGATGGTCAGCCACGTACGCTGAACCTCAAAGAGGTGCTGCAGGCCTTTATCCGTCACCGCCGTGAAGTGGTGACCCGCCGTTCGATTTATGATCTGCGTAAAGCCCGCGAACGCGCCCATATTTTGGAAGGTCTGGCGACCGCGCTGGCGAATATCGATGAAGTCATCGAACTGATTAAATCCTCACCCAATCCGGCTGAAGCCAAGCAGGCACTGGTGGCCAAGGGCTGGGCTTCTGATCTGATTCAGGAAATGCTCGGTGCCGCCGGTGCTGAAGCTTCACGTCCTGAAGATCTGGCGCCTGAACTGGGACTGGTCGATGGTCTCTATTACCTGTCACCGGCACAGGCTCAAGCGATTCTGGATATGCGCCTGCATCGTCTGACCGGCCTGGAGCAGGACAAGATCCTCGATGAATACCGTGAAGTTCTGAACCTGATTGCCGAGCTGCTGGCGATTCTGAGTGATCCGGATAATCTAATGGCGGTGATTCGTGATGAACTCATCGCGGTCAAGGATGAATACGGTGACGAACGTCGCACCGAGATCCTGGCTAATCACCTGGATCTGACGCTGGAAGATCTGATCAGTGAAGAAGAGATGGTGGTGACGCTGTCTCATGCGGGTTACGCCAAAACCACCCAGCTTGACACTTATCAGGCGCAGAAGCGTGGTGGCAAGGGTAAAGCCGCGACCGGTATGAAAGACGAAGACTTTGTCGAGCATCTGTTTGTGGCCAACACCCACGACACGCTGCTGTGTTTCTCAAGCTTCGGTAAGGTCTACTGGAAGAAAGTCTATGAATTGCCTCAGGGCGGACGCACTGCTCGTGGTAAACCGATTGTGAACCTGCTGCCATTGGAAGAAGGCGAGCGGATTAATGCGGTGCTGCCGATTCGTGAGTATGAGGCGGACAAGTTTATCTTCATGGCAACCGCTTCCGGCACCGTGAAGAAAACCCCGCTGGTGGATTATTCCCGCCCACGTTCCAGCGGCATCATTGCCGTTGATCTGAAAGAAGGCGATCGACTGGTTGATGTGGCGGTCACTGACGGTATGTCCGATGTGATGCTGTTCAGCTCAGCCGGTAAAGTCATTCGTTTCCCTGAAAGCGATGTCCGTTCGATGGGGCGCGTGTCCCGCGGTGTCCGTGGTATGCGTATTGCCGATGACGAACGCATTATTGCCCTGATAATTGCGCAGGAAGAAGGGGCGATTCTGACAGCCACCGAATATGGTTACGGTAAGCGTACTGATCTGGCCGAATACCGGGTGCAGGGTCGTGGCGGCCAGGGCATTATCTCGATTCAGACTTCTGCCCGTAACGGCAGCGTTGTCGGTGCAGTTCAGGTCTGCGATGAAGATCAAATCATGTTAATCACCAATGGTGGCACGCTGGTTCGCACGCCGGTTAAAGATGTGTCACTGGTTGGTCGTAACACCCAGGGTGTGCGTCTTATCAACCTTAGCAACGATGAAAAACTGGTCGGTGTGGAACGGGTGATTGAAGACGAAGAAGACGCCGAACTGCCGGTGGGTGAAGACGAAGACACAGCGACAGAAGAGTAACTTTGAGAGCGTATAACTTTAGTGCCGGCCCGGCCATGTTGCCGGATGCCGTGATGAAACAGGCCCAGCAGGAAATGCTGGATTGGCATGGCACCGGGATGTCCGTGATGGAAATGAGCCATCGCGGTCCCGAGTACACATCCATCGCCGAGAAGGCTGAAGCTGATCTGCGCGAATTGATGTCGATTCCCGATGACTACGCCGTGCTG
The DNA here is from genome assembly GCA_014762585.1 of Methylophaga sp. GTDB lineage: Bacteria > Pseudomonadota > Gammaproteobacteria > Nitrosococcales > Methylophagaceae > Methylophaga. The sequence goes on along the minus strand of JABURN010000115.1, from coordinate 23,852 downwards.
TTTTTGCAGGGTGGTGCTTCGCTGCAGTTCCCGATGCTTCCGATGAATCTGCTGCGTGGCAAGACCCGGGCCGACTATTTCAATACCGGAGCCTGGTCCGGCAAAGCCATCTCGGAAGCGAGACGTTTCTGTGAGGTCAATGTTGCGACTGATTCCAGCGCTAACCGCTTTACGACAGTTGCTGACGCCAGTGAGTGGCAGCTGTCCAAGGAAGCGGCTTATGTGCATTACACGCCTAATGAAACCATTCACGGCCTGGAAATGCATGAAGTACCGGAAGTCGGAAATGTGCCGCTGGTCGCGGATATGTCATCGACGATTCTGTCACGGCCAATTGATGTCACCAAGTTCGGTTTGATTTACGCCGGTGCGCAGAAGAATATCGGTCCTGCCGGTCTCTGTATCGTGATTGTGCGTAAAGATCTGATGGGTGACGTGCTGCCCGGCACACCGACCATGCTTAATTACCAGACTCATGCCAATAACGGCTCGATGTACAACACGCCGGCGACATACAGCTGGTATCTGGCTGGCCTGGTCTTCGACTGGCTCAAGCAGCAGGGCGGTCTTGAAGGCATGGCTGAAATCAATAAGCGTAAAGCCGACAAGCTTTATAGTGCGATTGATGGCAGTCCGTTTTACGCCAACCCGGTCGACCCGCGCTATCGCTCCTGGATGAACATCCCGTTCACCCTGGCTGACAGCAGTCTGGAAAAAACCTTCCTGCAGGAAGCGGCGAAAGAACAATTACTGACATTGAAAGGGCATCGTGATCTCGGCGGCATGCGCGCCAGCATCTACAACGCCATGCCGGAAGCCGGTGTTGATAAACTGATCGAATTCATGCAACAGTTTGAGCGTCAATACGGATAAATGCCGCCGATGAACGAACAAGAGCAAAAGGCCCTTGAAAAGATTCGCCAGCAGATCGATGAAACTGATCAGCAAATTCAGCACTTGCTGAATCAGCGAACGGCGATGGCGCAGGAAGTGGCGCGAATCAAAATAGAAAATGGCGAGAAAGCCGATTTCTACCGTCCCGAGCGTGAAGCGATGGTGCTGCGTAATGTGATGGCTCGAAACGAGGGGCCGTTGTCATCACAGGAAATGGCACGACTGTTTCGTGAAATCATGTCTGCCTGTCTGGCAGCTGAAAAACCCCTGCAGGTTGCCTATCTGGGGCCGGAAGGTTCTTTCACACAAGCAGCAGCACTCAAGCACTTCGGTGGTTCGGTAGAATTACAGTCCGTCAGCACTATTGCCAATGTCTTTCGTGCTGTCGAAACCGAACATGCCTGTTATGGTGTGGTGCCGGTTGAAAATTCAACCGAAGGCGTGGTGAGTCACACCCTGGATCGCTTTATTTCCTCTTCACTGAAGATTAATGGTGAAGTGACCTTGCCGATTCATCACTATCTACTGGGCCGGGCTGAATCGCTGGATGATGTTCGCCAGGTATTTGCTCATCCCCAGGCCCTGGCACAATGCCGGCAGTGGCTCGGTGATCAGTTGCCACAGGCGGAACTGATACCGCTTGACAGTAATTCCGAAGCCGCCAAGCGGGTATCTGCAATGGACGCCAGTGCCGCTGCGATTGCAGCCAGTACAGCAGCTGCCATTTATGGCCTGAAAGTACTGGCCAACAATATTGAAGATGAGTCAGACAACACCACCCGTTTTCTGGTGATCGGCAGGCAGAATGTCGGCCCTTCCGGCGTCGATAAAACTGCCTTACTGGTGGCGACCAAGAACAAACCGGGCGCTTTGCAGTCTCTACTCAAACCGCTGGCCGAGAGTGGTATCAGCATGACGCGCATTGAGTCACGTCCATCTCGAAAAGGTATTTGGGAATACGTGTTTTTTATTGATATCGAGGGACATATTCAGGAGCCGGCAGTAGCAGAGGCCCTGCAGCGACTGGAACAGGAATCCTCGATGTTCAGAATTCTGGGGTCTTATCCCAAGGCAGTCCTTTAATGAAGCAACTAGTACTGGCAAACCCCCGCGGCTTCTGTGCCGGGGTCGACCGGGCGATTGATATTGTCGAGCGGGCACTGGAGCTTTTCGGTGCGCCAATCTATGTTCGTCACGAAGTGGTACATAACCGTTTTGTGGTTGATGATCTGCGAGACAAAGGTGCGGTGTTTGTTGAAGAACTCGATGAAGTCCCGGATAACAGCACAGTCATTTTCAGTGCTCACGGCGTGTCAAAAGAAGTCCAGCATGCGGGTACCCAGCGCGGTTTGAAGGTCTTTGATGCCACCTGTCCGCTGGTGACCAAGGTGCATATGGAAGTCTCTCGCTATGAAAAGCAGGGCATGGAATGCATTCTGATTGGTCACGAAGGTCATCCGGAAGTAGAAGGCACCATGGGGCAGTACACTTCGGAAGAAGGGGGCATGTATCTGGTGGAGTCACCGGAAGATGTCGCCAGACTTAAAGTGAAAAATCCCGAGCAACTGGCCTTTGTGACGCAAACGACATTGTCAGTTGATGATACCTCTGTGGTTATTGACGCTTTGCGTGAACATTTCCCGCACATTACGGGTCCCAGCAAAGATGATATCTGCTACGCCACCCAAAACCGTCAGGATGCAGTGAAAAAACTGGCGAGAGACTGTGATCTGGTGCTTGTTGTCGGTTCGGTTAACAGTTCCAACTCTAACCGGCTGCGTGAATTGTCGGAAAAGCTGGGCACACAGGCTTACCTGCTGGACAATGCCGAAGAAATTCAGGCTGATTGGTTCGAAGGCAAGCAGCGGATTGGTCTCACTGCCGGCGCATCGGCACCGGAAATTCTGGTGCAGCAAGTGGTTTCCAGACTGTCCGAACTGGGTGTTGTTGATGTGCAGGAAGATGATGGTTTACGTGAAGACATTGAGTTTTCATTACCGAGAGAACTTAAGATTGATGTGAGCAGTCTGAGAAAATAAAAATTAAGGCCCCACATGCCCTTTTTGCCCGTATTTCTTTGGACAGACATACTGATTTTTCTGCTACTGGCAGTAGTGGCCGCAGCCGTCATTTATATCCGTCGCCGACCGCATCTTCGGGCTCCCTGGAAATCTGTTATTCAACGCCGCCGTGGCATGATTTCGATCATGGTGCTGAGCTGTTATGTGGTGATCGGACTGCTCGATTCCATGCATTACCGGCCGGCACTGGAAAATGACGGTGACTCGACCAGCACTCATTACGCGACCGAAGTCATCAGCGTATTTGATCGCATCGCCCAACCTTTACGCCAGCAGGTTGAAAAAACCTATTCCGCACCGTTTGCGCATCGACTCTACGTCAAGGAAATGCAGACAGCCGATGACGGCTCACTGATTTATGACTATCCGCGGCTGAAATACGGTGCCAGCCATCTCGATGATCCCGGGAATAAGGTCGACGACATTATCAGTACCATTATCAGCGCCACGCTGCTGAGTCTGTTGCTGGTCATCATCGTCTTTATCCTGCATTGTCTGTTCAACCGCAAGCGACTCGGTGGCGCTGTCATTAAGCAGGCAGGGAGAATCGGCCGAGGCGAGTCTGACTATCCGCTACGTACCTTCTATCTGATGCTGTTTCTGCTCACAGTCACCCTGGTCAATCTGGTGGCGCTGAGTGCTGATTATCATGTCTTTGGAACTGATAAAGTCGGTCAGGATGTGCTGTATCAGGCGTTGAAAAGTGTCCGCACCGGTCTGGTTATAGGCACATTGACTACTCTGGTCATGTTACCGCTGGCCATTATGATGGGCATCGCTGCCGGTTACTTCCGCGGCTGGATTGATGACATCATCCAATACATCTACACCACCCTGAATTCAATCCCGGGCGTACTGTTGATTGCGGCCGCGGTGTTGATACTGCAGGTCTATATGAACAACAACCCGGAGCAGTTCGAGACGATTGCTGAGAGGGCTGATATGCGCCTGCTGTTCCTCTGCATCATTCTGGGGGTGACCAGCTGGACCGGTCTCTGCCGTATTCTCAGAGCGGAAACTTTGAAACTGCGTGAAGCGGAATATGTGCTCGCTTCAAGATCGCTGGGCGCCAGTAACTTCAGTATTCTGCATAAACACATTCTGCCCAACCTGATGCATCTGGTTTTAATTGCCGTGGTGCTGGACTTCAGTGGTCTCGTTCTGGCTGAAGCGGTGTTGTCATACGTTGGTGTCGGTGTCGATCCTTCAATGATAAGCTGGGGCAATATGATCAACAGTGCCCGACTGGAAATGGCACGCGACCCCGTCGTTTGGTGGTCTCTGACTGCTGCCTTTATCTCGATGTTTATCCTGGTGCTAGCTGCCAACCTGTTTGCCGATGTGGTCAGGGATGCTTTTGATCCCAGAATGCAGGGGGCAAGATGACAGACACCCTGCTTGAAGTAAAAGGCCTCAAAACCTGGTTTGGTCAGGGCGACAATCCTTCCCGCGCAGTGGATGGCATTGATTTCAGCATTCGCCGCGGTGAGACTTTCGCTTTGTTGGGTGAGTCCGGTTGTGGCAAGTCAATGACAGCATTATCGCTGCTCAGGCTCAACCCACATCCGGCCAGCCGCATAGTAGCGGGTCAAGTGCTGCTGTCAGGTCAGAATCTGCTGCCACTGTCCGAAGCCGAGATGGAGAAGATTCGGGGCCGTCGGGTTTCGATGATTTTCCAGGAGCCGCAGAGTTCGCTGAATCCGGTGCTTTCTGTTGGTCAGCAAATTGCCGAGGTACTCAACTGGCACTTTAACACCGATAAGCAAAGCATCTACGAGCGTTCTATTGAGCTGTTGAAGTCGGTTGGTATCCCTGATCCGCATCAGCGTATTAAAGAATATCCGCATCAACTCTCTGGCGGCATGAAACAGCGGGTGATGATTGCCATCGCACTGGCCGGTGAACCCGAGTTGTTGATTGCCGACGAGCCTACTACCGCACTGGATGTGACAATTCAGGCGCAGATCCTGGATTTGCTGAAAGATATTCAGCAGAAGACCGGCATGGCTATTATGCTGATCACCCATGATCTCGGTGTTGTCGCGCAGATGGCCGATCATGTCGCCGTCATGTATGCCGGTCAGATTGTCGAGACTGCCAGCCGCCAGCAGTTTTTCAATGACACTCAGCATCCCTATACACGCAAACTCTTCGAAGCCCTGCCTTCTGAACAGAAACGGGAAGAAAAACTCACGGTCATCAAAGGCAGTGTTCCGCCGCTCAATCAGCCATTTAACTGTTGTCGTTTTGCTGACCGCTGTGATTTTGCCTGGCAGCACTGCCACGATGTAGAACCGCGCTGGCTGGAATCTGAAGGCCATGGCGTCCGTTGTCATTTGTATGACCCTGAGGTCTCTGCAGAGCGGGTCAAACCGGAACTCGCTGTCACCAGCTCGCGTTTGTCTGAAGTGGTACCGGCGGATAAAGCCCTGCTAAAGGCAGATCGCTTGAAAGTCCACTTTCCCATCAAGAAAGGCATCCTGCAGCGCGTTGTAGGTCACGTTAAAGCCGTTGATGGCATCAGCCTGGATCTGCGGCCGGCAGAAACATTAGCACTGGTGGGGGAGTCTGGCTGTGGTAAAACCACGGTAGGCAAAGGCATTCTGCAACTGGTTCCGGTCACTGCCGGCGAGGTCAGTTTCAGAGGAAAAGCACTAACCCGCATGCATGAACGCGAGCTTAAAGAAGCGCGCTCAGCGATGCAGATCATTTTCCAGGATCCGTTCTCATCGATGAATCCACGGATGACCATTACTCAGGTCATCGAAGAAGGCATGCTGACTTCCTCGATCAAAGAGCCGGCAGAGCGTGCTAAAAAAGTCGATGAGTTATTGGAGCGGGTAGGCTTACGACCCGATATCAAATACCGATACCCACATGAGTTTTCCGGTGGCCAAAGGCAGCGGATCTGTATTGCACGTGCGCTGGCGGCAGAACCGGAAGTCATTATCTGTGACGAGCCGACCAGTGCGCTGGATGTCTCGGTACAGGCGCAGATTCTGAATCTGTTGCGGGATATTCAGCACGAGTTCGGCTTATCGTATTTGTTTATTACCCACAATATCGCGGTGGTTGATTATCTGGCTCACCGTGTGGCGGTTATGTATCTGGGCCGTGTGGTGGAAGAGGGGCTGCGCGATGAGGTATTGAACTCGCCCAAACACCCTTACACCCAGGCTTTATTGTCAGCTGTACCCAAAATTGACAGCGAAAGCCGTCGTGAAAGCGTTAAGCTGGAAGGGGAATTGCCCTCACCGGCCAACCCGCCCAAGGGATGCCACTTCCATCAGCGCTGCCCGCATGTGATGCCTGTGTGCCGGGAAACCTATCCGGATCTGACAGAGCTCAGCCGCAGCCACACCGTTAAATGTTATTTGTATGAGGAAAACTATGGATCAACAGACTCAAATTGAACTCGAAGCAGCCGCTTTCCGTCGCCTGCTGGAACATCTGCAGGCTAACACCGATGTTCAGAATATCGATTTGATGAATCTGGCCGGTTTCTGCCGTAACTGCCTGTCTAAATGGTACTTGGCTGCTGCGGAAGAGAAAGGCATTGAGATGGACTATGACAAGGCCAGAGAGTATGTCTACGGCATGCCATACAGTGAATGGAAGGACAAATATCAAACTGGGCCTAAGCAGTAATCCGGAGATTACCCAGGCTTCACCGATTTTGAAAAATAGAACCACAGAGGCACTGAGAACACAGAGTCAATAATAGCTATCCGCAGATTTCGCCGATTTCCACAGATTTAATCAAACGATGGCAACTGCAGGATGTTTCAACTCGAGTGATTCCAGTCAGGACAATCTGCTAATTAATATTCTTAATAACCTGTGCCTCTGTGGTTATTAATTATCCAGTGCAATTTGCGGATAAAAAATTCAGGACTCTGTTTTAGATATCGCACGCAGTTTTTCTGCCAGCGCCTGCGTATCAGTCTGGTGCTGCTCCTGAGGGCGCAGGACTACAACTGTAGTGATGGTCTGACGTAACTGCTGTAAGTAACGGCGGCAGCAACTGCAATACACCAGATGCAGGAACAGCCCTACACGCTTACCCAGTGGTAAATCACCATCCAGATAGTTACTGGCTTCTTCAGCGACATCTTTACATTCAAACATCAATTAGCTTTCCTGATACTTCTCTATACTGTGATGCAGCGTCGTCCTGGCACGATGCAAAAGGACTCTTGCATTAGACGAGCTGATATCCAGAATGTTACAGATTTCTGTCATCTCCAGACCTTCTATGTCTGCCATGGTCAGCACGGCACGTTGATGCGGCGGTAACTTCTGAAATGTGTTCTCGATGACTTGTCTGAGTTGATCGTTTTCCAGCAGGGCATCGGGCGTTTCCATATTCCACGGCAGCACATCGTCTATCCGATGTCCCCGCTTATCGAATTTCTCATCCGGTTCCGCCTGCCAGCCGTCATCCAGCGATAATTGCCGGCTTTCTCGTCTCAGTCGGGTCTTGGCGCCGTTACTGGTTATTTGCAGCAGCCAGGTTTTAAGTGAAGCTCGTCCCTCGAAGCGGGGAAGTGCTTTGATAGCCGAAACCCAGGCTTCCTGAACGACTTCATCTGCAAAGGCTTCACCGATAATCGCTCTGGCGACAGATAGCATGATGCTGTGATAGCGACCAACGACGTAATCAAAGGCTGCAGCGTCACCTTCAATCAGCTTTGCGATCAGCGCTTTTTCGTCCAATTGCTCGTGCTTGGCAACTTTTTCCATTCCGTTTGTAACAATCACAGATCACAAAAGTCTATGGTAGCAGGACTGGCTGAAGCTGGCCGGTTGTTTTTAAGTTTTATAACGAGAGAAGGATATAACCATGGCTACAAAGAGAACCTCAATTGCAATCGCTGCCAGTGCTGCTATGACTGCAGGACTGGCTCTGTCTCCCAGCATCGCAAGTGCAGAAAATCCATTCGCTGCGCAGGAACTGTCAAACGGCTATATGCAACTGGCTGAACACCACGCAGAAGAAGGCAAATGTGGTGAAGCCAAATGTGGCGGTGAAATGAAAAAAGAGAAAATGGAAGAAGGTAAATGCGGTGAAGCCAAGTGCGGCGCTGACAAAAAAGCCGAAGAAGGTAAATGTGGCGGCGACAAAAAAATGGAAGAAGGTAAGTGCGGCGAAGCCAAATGTGGTGGCAATAAATAAGCTTCTTGCCCCAATCTCAAGGACGGATAAGGGCTCTGAGGAGCCCTTATTCCCTCATAGGAAGCATCACGATGTTACTGACAAAATTGGGCTGCGGCCTGAAAAAAGGGCTTGATAAAACCCGTAGTGTGGATTTTCTGGCACCGCTGCTGTTGCGGCTCTATCTGGTGCCGGTTTTCTGGGTGGCTGCCAACAACAAATGGAATCCGTTTGATGCTGACAGCTCGCTGGAAAACACGATTAACTGGTTTGCCAATCCTGACTGGGGTTTAGGGCTGCCTTTTCCTGAACTGATGGCGTATCTGGCCTGGGGTGCTGAGTACTTTGGTGCTATTGCCCTGTTGTTAGGTCTGGCTGTTCGCTGGGTGGCCATTCCCTTAATGGTGACCATGATTGTGGCTGCAATCACTGTCCATTGGCATAACGGCTGGCAGGCGATCCATGACAAGATGAGCGCCTTCCCCTCTGACAATGTTGACGGTGCCATAGAGCGCCTGGATCGGGCACGCGGCATTCTGCAGGAACACGGTAACTATGACTGGCTGACCGAAACCGGCAGTTTTGTTGTACTGAACAACGGCATTGAGTTTGCTGCGACTTACTTTGTCATGCTCTTCACATTATTTTTTATCGGGGCTGGTAAGTATTTGAGTCTGGACTACTGGATTGTCCATCAATGCCGGCAAAACCGAGGTGATTAAATGTTTATCAAACGCAGAAAACCCTGGGACCTGCCTGAGTCAGAAGTAACTGACTATAAGGTCTATAAAAATCGCAGACAGTTTTTGAATACGGCCATCTCTGTCGGGCTGGCGTCAGCCTTGCCATCGGTCGGGCTGGCCAAACCGGTTGATGAGCTCAAGGTCTTTGAAACACTGAAAAAAAGTCAGTACTCCACTGAGGAGGAAAAAACGACCTTTGAGGCGATCACGACCTACAATAATTTCTATGAATTCGGCACCAGCAAGGAAGCCCCGTCACTCTACGCCACCGAGTTTCCTGATGAATCAGAGCCCTGGCGGGTAGAAATAGACGGTGAGTGCGAGAGTCCGGGCGTGTTTGAGTACGATGACCTGGTCAGACCGTTCACGATGGAAGAGCGCATTTACCGGATGCGCTGCGTGGAAGGCTGGTCAATGGTGATTCCCTGGATTGGTTTCCCACTTGGCGAACTGCTGAAACAGGCCAAGCCGAACTCCAAAGCCAAATATGTTGAGTTCACGACCTTGTATGATCCGGAGCAGATGCCTGGTCAACGTCGTGAAGTACTGGATTGGCCCTATGTCGAGGGCCTGCGTATCGATGAAGCGATGAATCCGCTGACTATCTTGTCTGTGGGACTCTACGGCAAGGAACTGCTGGGTCAGAATGGCGCGCCGATTCGACTGGTGGTGCCATGGAAATACGGTTTCAAAAGCATCAAGTCGATAGTCCGAATTCGTTTTGTCGAGAAAATGCCCTATACCGCCTGGGTAAAAGCCAACTCCAGTGAATACGGCTTTTATTCCAATGTGAACCCGAATGTTGATCATCCGCGCTGGAGCCAGCGCAAAGAGCGTCGTATCGGCGAGTTTCTTAAGCGCGATACGCTGATGTTTAATGGATATGGTGATTATGTTGCTGAACTCTATTCAGGCATGGACCTCAAGCGTTATTTCTAACAAAGACCCAAACAGCCTGATCAGGACTAGCCACCTCAAAGTCGTATTGTTTCTGGTTTGCTTGTATCCGTTTTTCTTCATGCTTTGGGGCTTTTTCAGCCATCAGCTCGGTGCCAATCCAATTGATACCGTCACCCGTCTGAGTGGTTTGTGGGCCTTGCGCTTTTTATTGATAACGCTATGCGTCACGCCACTGCGCTGGTTGACCGGTCTTAACCAACTGGTCAGATTCCGTCGCATGCTGGGGCTGTTCGCCTTTTTCTATGCCACGGTGCATATGCTGCTTTACCTGGGCCTGGATCAGTTTTTCGACTGGAGTGAAATATGGCGCGACATCGTCAAGCGGCCTTTCATCACAGTGGGGTTCATCAACTTTGTCGCTCTGTTGCCGCTGGTTGTCACTTCAACCAATAAAATGGTCAAGCGCCTGGGTGGCCGCCGCTGGAAGAAACTGCACCGGCTGACTTACTTTGTGGCGGCAGCCGCCTGTGTACATTTTCTGATGCTGGTCAAAGCTGATATCCGCGAGCCGGTGATCTACATATTCATCCTCAGCGGCTTGCTCGGGGTTCGACTTCTGCATGCAGGCCGACAGAAGCAGTTAAACCGTCAATAAAATCCTGGCTTCAGACGCCAGCATCCCAGACTGGCGGTTAGAAATCTTCAACTGTGCAATCAAGGGCCGTTCTCAATAAATTTAAAGCTTATTGAGAATGGCTTTTGTTTGATAAATATTTGCCTGTAAAGATTTTTCTCAGTACAGACGGGCCCTCAGCCGCGGTGAGCAAGGTGTTGTGAAGATGATTTCAGACAAAAACTGTTACAATGTTCGGCTGATACTCATCGCGTAATGATTAAAGAAGGTATTTATGACTGATTTTGTCGATCACGATCCACAGGAAACTCAGGAATGGCTTGATGCACTCGAGTCTGTGATTGAGGCCGGTGGTGATGAAAAAGCGCACTATATCATTGAGAAACTCATTGATATGGCTCGCCGCACCGGCATCAACCTGCCGTATAGCGCCAACACCGCCTACGTCAACACGATTCCGGTCGATCAGCAAGAACGCATCCCTGGCGATCAGGCGATGGAACATAAATTAAGATCGTATATTCGCTGGAATGCGATGGCGATGGTGGTAAAAGCCAATATGAAACCCGGTTCTGTCGGTGGACATATCGCCAGCTTCTCCTCTGCCGCCACCCTGTACGACGTTGGTTTCAATCACTTCTTCAAAGGGGATGATTACGGCAACGGTTCCGATATGGTCTTCTTCCAGGGCCACTCGGCACCCGGCATTTATGCCCGCTCTTTCCTTGAAGGTCGCCTGACCGAAGAGCAACTGGAAAACTTCCGTTTTGAAGTCGACGGCAAAGGTCTGTCTTCATACCCTCACCCCTGGCTGATGCCGGATTACTGGCAGTTCCCGACCGTATCAATGGGTCTGGGTCCGATTCTCGCGATTTATCAGGCGCGCTTCATGAAGTACATGCAGCATCGTGAAATCGTCGCCACTGAAGGTCGCCATGTCTGGGCTTATCTGGGTGACGGTGAGATGGATGAGCCGGAATCGCTGGGTGCGATTACGCTGGCCGGTCGTGAAAAACTCGACAACCTGATTTACGTCGTTAACTGTAACCTGCAGCGCCTTGATGGCCCGGTTCGTGGTAACGGCAAAATCATTCAGGAACTGGAAGCGCTGTTCCGTGGTGCCGGCTGGAACGTCATCAAAGTGATCTGGGGCAGTGGCTGGGATCAACTGCTGGCCCGCGATACCAATGGTCTGCTGCTCAAGCGCATGGAAGAAGTGGTTGATGGTGAATACCAGAACTACAAAGCCAAAGATGGTGCTTATGTGCGTAAGCATTTCTTCGGCAAATATCCTGAGCTGCTGGAAATGGTCTCCGATATGACCGACGAGGACATCTGGCACCTGTCTCGTGGTGGCCATGATCCTCGTAAGATCTATGCTGCTTACAAACGTGCTGTTGAGCATGAAGGACAACCGACCGTTATTCTCGCGAAAACCGTAAAAGGTTACGGTATGGGCGAAGCCGGTGAAGGTCAGAACACCACGCACCAGCAGAAGAAACTCGAAATCGAACAGATGAAGCGTTTCCGTGACCGTTTCAATATTCCGGTTTCCGATGAAGACATTGATGAAATTCCGTTCATCAAGCTCAAAGATGACAGTCCGGAGAAAAAATATCTGCTGGAACGTCGTGAAGAATTGGGTGGTTTCCTGCCTAAACGTAATCACGACGCACCGGCACTGGAAATTCCTGAGCTGAAAACCTTTGATGCCGTACTGAAATCCAGTGGTGATCGCGAACTGTCTACCACCATGGCTTTTGTCCGCGTTCTCACTGCCCTGATTCGCGACAAGAAAATCGGCAAGAACATCGTGCCTATCGTGCCGGATGAGGCCCGTACCTTTGGTATGGAAGGCCTGTTCCGCTCGATTGGCATCTACTCTTCATCCGGTCAGCGTTATGAACCGGAAGATTCCGGTAAGGTCATGTGGTACCGCGAAGATACCAAAGGCCAGATCCTGGAAGAGGGTATCAACGAAGCCGGCTCCATGGCCGAGTGGGTGTCTGCGGCAACCGCTTATGCCAACTATGGCGTAAACATGGTGCCGTTCTACATCTATTACTCCATGTTCGGTTACCAGCGGGTCGGTGACCTGTGGTGGCTGGCCGGCGATATGCAGGCCAAAGGTTTCCTGATTGGCGGTACTGCTGGTCGTACTACCCTGAATGGTGAAGGTCTGCAGCATCAGGATGGTCATAACCTGCTGATGGCAAACGCGATTCCGAACTGTGTCAGTTACGACCCGACTTATGCCTATGAAATGGCGGTTATCGTACATAACGGTATGAAACGTATGTACGAGAAGCAGGAGAATGTTTTCTATTACATCACCGCGATGAACGAAAACTACCAGCATCCTGAAATGCCAAAAGGTGCCGAGGAAGGCATCATCAAAGGTATGTACAAACTCAGAGCGGGTGGTAGGCATAAGCTGAAAGCTCAACTGCTGGGCAGCGGGACCATCCTGCGTGAAGTGGAAGCGGCTGCTGAACTGCTGGAAAAAGACTGGAAGGTGGCTGCCACCGTCTGGAGCGCGACCAGCATCAATGAACTGACCCGTGATGGTCAGGAAGTTGATCGTTATAACCGCCTGCATCCGGGTGCTGAGAAGAAACGCAGTTACGTGTCTGAATGCCTGGATGACGAGCCGGGTGTTGTGGTTGCTGCAACGGATTATATCCGCATCTATGCCGAGCAAATCCGTCCATGGGTTAAAGCGCCGTTTACTGTGCTTGGCACTGACGGCTTTGGCCGCAGCGACACCCGTGAGAAACTGCGTAGTTTCTTCGAAGTCGACCGCTATCACGTTGTCGTGGCTACCTTGAGCACGCTGGCAGAGCAGGGCGAAATCAAGCCTGAAGTTGTCGCTGATGCGATCAAGAAATACGACATCAAAGCGGATGCAATGAACCCGGTTAAGGCATAAACAATGGCAGATTTGATTGAAATTAAAGTACCCGACATTGGTGACTTCGAAGACGTTGAAATCATTGAAGTGCTGGTTGCCGAGGGCGACAGCATTGATGAAAACCAGGAAGTCATCACGGTAGAGTCTGATAAGGCGATGATGGAAATCCCGGCCGACAAGGGCGGGGTGATCAAGGAACTGAAAGTTTCCGTTGGTGACAGGGTCAGCGAAGGCACGGTGATTGCGCTGGTTGAGGCCGCCGGTGGCGCTGCTGCAGATGACAAGCAGGAAGAAAAGCCTGCTGAAGCGCCCAAAGCAGAAGAAAAACCTGCTGAGCCGAAAAAAGCAGAAGCGCCCAAGCAGGATCAGGCTCCGGCACCAACAACGGCAGAGGCGGGCAGTGTCTCCCAGGAGCCGCAGTTGAAGGATCCGATTCCTTATGCGCCTGATAACAAATCCGGTATCCGCCGGGCCCATGCTTCACCATCGGTGCGTCGCTTTGCCCGGGAACTGGGTGTCGTTCTGACATCAGTAACCGGTACCGGTCCTAAAGGCCGTATCACTAAAGAAGACGTGCAGGGTTATGTCAAGAATGCCCTGACCCAGCCAGCAGCGGCGCCTGCTCAGGGTGGCAGTGCCATCCCACCGGTACCGACCGTCAACTTTGAACAGTTCGGCGATATCGAGGCCCAGGAACTGTCGCGTATCAAGAAGATTTCCGGCAAGCACTTGCATGCCTGCTGGCTCAATATTCCGCACGTGACCCAGTTTGATGAAGCCGATATTACTGAGCTGGAAGAATTCCGTCAGGAAAACAAACAGATGGCCAAAGATCGCGGCGTCAACCTGACCCCGCTGGTCTTCATCATGAAAGCCGTGGTCGCCTGTCTGAAAGCCTATCCGGAATTCAATGCCTCTTTGAGTGAAGACAAAGAAAGCCTGATTCTGAAGGAGTACTACAACATCGGGGTGGCGGTGGATACACCGAACGGTCTGATGGTGCCTGTCATTAAGGATGTCGATAAGAAAGGCTTTCTGGAACTGGCCGGTGAGCTGGGTGAAATCAGCCAGCGCGCCCGTGATGGTGCATTGAGCGCCAAAGACATGCAGGGTGGTACTTTCTCGATTTCCAGCCTGGGCGGTATCGGTGGTCAGTTCTTCACACCGATTGTGAATGCACCGGAGGTCGCCATTCTGGGCGTCAGCCGTCACAGCATGAAACCCGTCTGGAACGGTAAAGAGTTTGAGCCGCGTCTGATGCTGCCATTATCCATCTCCTACGATCACCGTGTGATTGACGGCGCTGCCGTTGCCCGTTTCACCGTGATGTTGAGCCAGATGTTGTCAGATATCAGGAAGGTATTACTATGAGTGTGATCGAGGTTAAAGTCCCCGATATCGGCGATTTTGACGCCGTTGAAATTATTGAAGTGCTGGTCAGCGAAGGTGAAGAGATCAGCGAAAATCAGGACATCATCACCCTGGAATCTGACAAAGCTGCGATGGAAATCCCTTCCACGGTGAGCGGCAAAGTCGCCAACCTGAAAGTCAGTGTCGGTGACAAAGTCAGTGAAGGTGATGTCATTCTGACTGTGGAAGTGGCCGAGTCTGAACAGTCTGATGAAGAACCAGCCGAAGCCAAACAGGAAAGCAAAACCGAGACTAAAACAGAATCCAAACCGGCACCGACACCAGCCGCTGCGCCAGCAGGCGATGCTGATATGCATGCCGAAGTGCTGGTACTGGGCTCAGGTCCTGGTGGTTACACGGCCGCATTCCGCGCCGCTGATTTAGGTAAAAACGTGGTGATGGTCGAGCGCCATCAGCGTATCGGTGGTGTCTGTCTTAACGTGGGTTGTATTCCGTCCAAGGCGCTGCTGCATACGGCACAGATCATCAATGAAGCCGATGAAATGGGCGGCCATGGTATTAAGTTCGGCAAGCCTGAAATTAACCTGAAAGAACTGGCCGGCTGGAAAGACAGTGTGGTCAAACAGCTGACCGGTGGTCTGCAGGGCCTCGCCAAGCAACGCAAAGTCAGCATCGTTCATGGTGAAGGCAGCTTCACCAGCCCTAACACGCTGCAGGTGGAAGGGGAAGACGGCACCAAAACGATTTCATTTGATAACTGCATTATTGCAGCCGGTTCTCGTGTTACCAAGATCCCGGTTTTCCCGCACGATGATCCACGCATGATGGACTCCACCGATGCGCTGGAATTGGAAGATGTGCCGGAGAGATTGCTGGTCATCGGCGGTGGCATTATTGGTATGGAAATGGCCACTGTGTATGACGCACTGGGTTCTAAAATTACCGTTGTCGAAATGCAGGACAGCCTGATTCCGGGTGCGGACAAGGATATCGTCAAACCGCTGCTGAAACGGGTTCAGGATAAATATGAAAATATTTTCCTCAGCACCAAAGTGGCAAGCATCGAACCGCAGAAAAAAGGCCTCAAGGTCAAACTCGAGGGTAAAGATGCGCCGGAGGAAGATACTTTCGACAAGATCCTGGTGGCGGTGGGCCGTACTCCTAACGGCAAGTTGATCAATGCCGAAGCTGCCGGTGTTTCTGTCGATGACTGGGGTTTTATTGCCACCGATGGTCAGATGCGCACCAATGTGCCGCACATTTTTGCGATTGGCGATATCGTCGGCCAGCCGATGCTGGCGCATAAAGCCACCCACGAGGGCAAAGTGGCTGCTGAGGTGATTGCCGGACAGAAATCCGTGTTTGAACCAATGACCATTCCGTCAGTGGCTTATACCGATCCGGAAGTGGCCTGGATGGGCATCAGCGAAGATGAAGCCAAGAAGCAGGGCATCGACTACGTCAAAGGCGCCTTCCCTTGGGCAGCCAGTGGCCGTAGCCTCAGTCTCGGCCGTGACGAAGGCCTGACCAAAGCACTGTTCGAAAAAGAGACAGGTCGTCTGCTCGGTGCCGGTATTGTCGGACCGAATGCCGGTGAACTGATTGCTGAGGCCACGCTGGCGTTGGAAATGGGGGCAGATGCTGAAGATATCGGCCTGACCATCCATCCGCATCCGACCCTGTCGGAAACGCTGTGTTTTGCTGCCGAAATGGCAGAGGGCAGCATTACCGATTTGATGCCGCCGCGTAAAACCCTGCATTCCAAGTAATGCTGGATTTACCTGGCAGCCGCCAGAGCAGATGAAATCAGGGCATGCCTGCTTTACA
>JABURN010000115.1:0-6883 GCA_014762585.1 Methylophaga sp. | reverse complement strand
AACCGTACCGGTTATAACGGCTTGTGCCGGTTTAATAAAAAGGGCGGTTATAACGTCCCGTTCGGTCGCTACAAAACCATTAACTATCAGGATGACTTCAGTCATTATCAGCCGGTGCTTTCACAGTGGCAGTTCAGTAATGTCGACTTTGAACAACTGAAAGTGGCTGATGACGACTTTATCTATGCTGATCCGCCCTACGACACACCGTTTCATCAATATTCTCAACAGGGTTTTGACTGGGACGACCAGGAAAGGCTGGCTGAATGGCTCAGTCGCCATCCCGGGCCGGTGATCTTATCCAATCAGGCCACCGACAGAGTGCTCAAGCTCTACCGCAAGCTGGGTTTTCGTCTCCGCTTTCTCGATGCGCCCAGGCTCATCAGCTGCAAAGGCAATGAGCGTCAGGCAGTGAAAGAAGTGCTTGCGCTGAAGGGACTTTGATACAATAGCGCCTCATTTTTAATTCAAGAAACGCGCCGGTTGACCGCTAACTGTGGTTACAGGAAAAGGGTAGCCGGGCCTCAATTTACAGGAATCATTTTTGCCCATGTCTAAGATTAATAAAGTCGTGCTGGCCTACTCAGGAGGCCTTGATACTTCAGTTATTTTGAAATGGCTGCAGGATAAATATGACGCCGAGGTGGTGACCTTTACTGCCGATCTGGGACAAGGTGAAGAAGTCGAGCCGGCCCGTGCCAAGGCAAAGTCGCTGGGCATCAAGGAAATCTTTATTGAAGACCTGCGTGAAGAATTCGCCCGCGATTATGTTTTTCCGATGTTCCGTGCCAATGCCATTTACGAAGGTGAGTACCTGCTGGGTACTTCCATTGCCCGGCCTTTGATTGCCAAACGGCTGGTAGAGATCGCCAACGAAACAGGCGCCGAAGCCGTCTCTCACGGTGCCACCGGTAAAGGTAATGACCAGGTGCGTTTCGAATTGGGTGCCTATGCGCTGAAGCCTGGCATCAAAGTCATTGCCCCTTGGCGTGAATGGGATCTGCTGTCGCGTCAGAAACTGCTGGATTATGCAGAACAGCATGGCATACCGGTGGAAATGAAGCAGGGCAAGAAATCGCCATATTCGATGGATGCTAACCTGCTGCATA
The DNA here is from genome assembly GCA_014762585.1 of Methylophaga sp. GTDB lineage: Bacteria > Pseudomonadota > Gammaproteobacteria > Nitrosococcales > Methylophagaceae > Methylophaga. The sequence goes on along the minus strand of JABURN010000115.1, from coordinate 5,774 downwards.
TCTCTTATGAGGGCGGCATTCTGGAAGATCCATGGGCCGAACCGGAAGAATCCATGTGGCGCTGGTCGGTATCACCGGAAAATGCACCGGATGAGCCGACGTATCTGGAACTGACCTATGAGCAGGGTGATATCGTCGCCATCGACGGGGAACGGATGACACCGGCTACCGTGATGAGCTATCTGAATAAAGTCGCCGGTGACAATGGTATCGGCCGTCTGGATATCGTCGAAAACCGTTATGTCGGTATGAAATCCCGCGGCTGTTATGAAACGCCGGCCGGTACGGTGATGCTGAAAGCGCACCGCGCGATTGAATCGCTGACGCTGGACCGTGAAGTCGCTCACCTGAAAGATGAACTGATGCCACGATATGCCCAGATGATTTACAACGGATACTGGTGGGCACCGGAACGGGTGATGATGCAGTCAATGATTGATGAGTCGCAAAAAACCGTAAACGGTGTCGTCAGAGTCAAGCTCTACAAGGGTAATGTGATCGTGGTTGGCCGAGCTTCTGAAACAGACAGCCTGTTCGACGAATCAATTGCGACCTTTGAAGATGATGCCGGTGCTTATGATCAAAAAGACGCCGAAGGCTTCATTAAACTGAATGCCCTGCGCCTTAAAATCGCCGGCAACAAGAAACGTTAATTTAGGATCGAGGTAGGACTGGATGGAATACAACGAATTATCAGATAAAGCCGCCGAATATATGCGGCTGGCATTGCCGCTGATGCGAAAGCACGGCGTGCCGATGACACCTGATAATTACGCTGTGTGGTATGAGCATGTGTCCGGTGCTAATGCCAAATTATCCGAGCAAATCCAGTCTATGCTGGCGGTGAACCCAGAGCTCAGCCAGGCGCAGTGCAAGGCACTGCATGATCAGTTTTTCAATTTGGAAAAAGATCGGCAGGAAGTGATTGAACTGCGCCTGGAACTGGCTCGTCTGCTGCGTGAAGTGGTCAATTTCGTATGCAGCAGCGTGGCGCACAACGACAAGGTCAATCAACACCTGAATGTACTGCTGGGCAAAGTTAACCGCGAAATGACCTCAGATCAGATTCACGAACTCGTGGATGAGATTCTGACTGAAACGCGTATGGCTATCAATAATGGTGAATTGCTCACCGAGAGATTGAATACAGCCATGATAGAGGTGAATAAGCTCAAAAAAGAGCTGGAAGTCACCAAGCGCGAGGCTAAGACAGATACATTAACCGGGCTCGCTAACCGCAAAGCTTTCGATGATCTGGTGACAAAAGTCACTGAGGATGCTGACAGCAGCGGCCTGGATGTCTGTCTGTTGTTCTGTGATCTGGATAACTTCAAGGATATCAACGATCAACATGGTCATCTGGTCGGTGACCAAGTGCTGAAGGTGATTGCCAACTCACTGAGGGACAGTGTTAAAGGTCGTGATCTGGTAGCCCGTTACGGTGGTGAAGAATTCTCAATTATTCTGCTGAATACCAGCCTCCAGAACGCCAAAACAGTGGCGGATAATATCCGCCAGGAAATCGCATCCAAACGTATTCAGCGTAAAGACACTCACGAATCACTCGGTCAGATCACAATTTCCTTCGGCGTCGCCCGCTATGTGCCGACTGAAGGTGTCGAAAGCTTCATGCAGCGTGCCGATCGCGCCTTGTATATGTCCAAGCGGAAAGGGCGCAACTGCGTCTCAGAAGCGCCCCCGCCGATTATCTAGTTGCTTCCCTTGCCGGGAAAAGCATCAGTGAACAGGACTTCTTCCAGCGGCAATTGACCCGCCCGTGGTTTGGCATCCTGAATTTTCTTACCGATGGTTATCATCATCACGATAATGTGATCATGTGGCAGGTTGATGATGCGGGCGACTTTATCGAAATCGAAACCATCCATCGGACAGCTGTCATAGCCCATCTCTTTTGCCATCAGCATGATGCTGGTTGCTGCGATACCGGCGGAGCGGATGCATTCGTCACGCATGCCCTGATGATGGTTGGTGTAGTAATTCTCAATGGCCGGCAGCATGAAGTCCTGCACTTCCTTGGGCGCATTGCGCCAGTAACGTTGCGGGTCCTTCTCCCAGGCATTCAAATCGGCGCACAGCACCAGCAGCATGGAAGCATCACTCACCTGAGACTGGCCCCAGCTGGCAATTTTAATTTGCTCACGTTTGTCCTTGTCGACCACATTGACGAAACGCCAGTGCTGCAGATTGAAGGCGGTAGGCGACAGGATCGCATGCTCCATCAGTTCCTGAACTTCCGCATCCGTCATTTCATGTTCAGGGTCGTAATGTTTCACAGACCGTCGGCTGACGATCGCTTCTTTCACGTTCATATTGGCTCTTGCTTAATTGGATAATTCGATTTTCAGATACAAAATTTGATTCTGTTCAGCGTGGCTGCGGTAGCGGGTGATGCCATCACGCTGACGCTCCGCATTTTCGGTGATACGGCCGATTTCCAGCCATTCGCCGGTTTCACCGACTACGGTGGTAATGACCTCACTGCTGCGGATATCGCCATCAACGCGCGACAGCTTACTGAAGAAAGGATGTATTTCAACCCTGACCTGACCGTCGGGCAACAGCGTGGGTACAGCCTGGAAACCGTTGTCGGTACTGATATAGCGGGTTTCATTGGCGACCGCGACACCGCGCGGACCGATAAATACCAGTTGTTGCTGTTGGGGGATATCTTCGCCCAGAGAAATTGAGACTGGCTGACCGCTGATAGTTCGTGCCCGGTACTGTTGATCACGTTCATCACGGCTCCGGGTTGACCAGCGATTGATGCCAACCGAGGCATTGATATCTTCACCGGCTTCAATCTCAAGCTGATCACTGGCTCCGCGCTGTCGTGACAAATCCTCACTACTGCGGGTCACGGTGACAATCAGACTCTGCTGCGGCTTATCCAGTTTTTCCAGGATCTGCTGCACATTTGCCAGAGTGGCGCGGTCTGACTTCAGAATCAGCATGTTGTCGTAAGCGCGGACAGTGGCATTTTCAGGCAGAAAAGCTTCGACCTGTGACAGTACTTCTGATGCCAGGCGATGTTTTAGCGTGATAGTGTGAATCTGCGCCTCGGCAAAGACCGATGCTGATAGCAGCAGCGTGCACAGGAACAGGCAGATTCTCATAGGTTCAGCCGCCTTGAATTGATATCCGGCTTGCTCTGGTTCCAGATTTCCTCAAACTCTTTCTGCATTTCTTTGACTGCAGCCGGCGCATTCAATTCTGCGCGGCCCTGATAGCGCTCGGCGACAGGGCAAAACAGATAGGAACGGCTATCAACCAGCATAAATTGCTGGCGCAAGTCATGATGCTTGTTGGCAGCAATATGAATCTCGATGGAACTGGTCAGTTTCTGCGCCAGTGGCAGCAGCCGGTGACTGTTGATGACATTTTTCTGTGTATCCAGTACCACAATTCGAATGTGGGTACGTGGACTGCGGCGCGCAAACTCACTCAGTGCTTCGTAGGCCGATTCATTATCAAACAATACCGGGTCAATCAGCGGCCCGAAGAAGCAGATTTCATGGCGGGCCTGGTTGATTAATTCCAGAGCGAGTTTTGCAGCCTGATCCCGACTGTCGAAACGCAACAGTGTGTCATTGTCAGTAGTCGGGATCTGTTCAGTCATAGTTAACCGTTTTTGGCTTGTTCCGCAGCATTTCCGAGATAGCTGGCCGGTGTCATGGCCTTGAGGCTGGCTTTGGCTTCCTCCGGCAATTCCAGACCATCGATGAAATCCTGCATGATTTCTTTGTTAACACGTTGACCACGAGTCAGCTCTTTGAGTTTCTCGTAGGGGTTTTCAATACCGTAGCGGCGCATCACGGTCTGAATCGGTTCGGCCAGCAGTTCCCAGTTGGCATCCAGATCGGCAGCCATCACTTCCGGTGCCGGTTCCAGCTTACCAATGCCTTTCAGCGCGGAGCTGTATGAGAGCAGGGAATGGGCGAAACCTACACCCAGGTTACGCAAAACCGTTGAATCAGTCAGGTCACGCTGCCAGCGCGAGATCGGCAGCTTCAGTGCCAGGTGATCAAAGACGGCATTGGCTATACCGAGATTGCCTTCCGCATTCTCAAAGTCGATTGGGTTAACCTTGTGCGGCATGGTAGAGGAACCGATTTCGCCTTTGACGGTTTTCTGCTTGAAGTAACCGATAGAAATGTAACTCCAGACATCACGGCAGAAATCGATGAGGACCGTGTTAAAACGAATCATGGCCTGGAACAGTTCCGCCATGTAATCATGCGGCTCAATCTGTGTTGTGTACTGGTTCCAGCGCAGCCCCAGTCCGGTGACAAAGGCATGCGCCATCATCGGCCAGTCCACCTCTGGATAGGCGGCGTAGTGGGCATTGTAGTTACCCACCGCCCCGTTCATTTTGCCGTAAAGCAATACGGCAGCGACATGGGTGCGTTGCAACTCCAGGCGCTGAACCACATTGGCGAGCTCTTTACCCAGTGTGGTCGGGGATGCTGGCTGACCATGGGTGCGCGACATCATTGGCGTATCAACATGCTGCTGCGCCAGTTTACGGATGGCGGCAATGGTATTGTCCATTTCCGGCAGAATGACCTGTTCACGGGCATTTTTCAGCATGATGCCGTAAGCGGTGTTGTTGATGTCTTCCGAGGTACAGGCAAAGTGGACAAATTCGCTGACCGCATTCAGTTCCGCATTGGCTTTGAATTTTTTCTTGATGAAGTATTCAACCGCTTTCACATCATGATTGGTGGTGCGTTCGATGTCTTTGATTTCCTGCGCATCTTCCACCGAGAAGCTGGCAATCATGTCATTGAGATAGGATTCCGCCTCGCTGCTCAGTTTGGGGACTTCTTTGATTTCGGCGTTGTTACCAAGCAGGTGCAGCCAGCGCAGTTCGACTTCGACGCGGGCACGCAGTAAACCATATTCACTAAAAAACGGGCGCAGGGCTTCGGTTTTGGAAGCATAACGACCATCAACCGGCGAAATCGCGGTTAAAGCAGTTAAATCCATGAATACTCCGATGAAACTGTGTTAGTTGGATTAGTTAGAAAAGTGAGCGAAATTATATCAGAGTTCGCGGTCTCCAGATGCTTTCAGGTAAAATGCCCACATCTGAATAAGGAAACTTTTGGGGTGACTATCTGTGCTGACTGAATATCAATCTCATGTTGAAGAACGTGCCCAGCAAGGGCTGCCACCATTACCACTTGATGCGGAACAGGTTTCTACCCTGGTCGAAGCACTCAAAGCCGGTGATGAAAACAGCGAAGCCTTGCTGGAACTGTTGATCCACCGTGTCCCGCCCGGTGTCGATCAGTCTGCCTACGTCAAAGCCGGTTTTCTGACCGACATTGCCAAAGGCAATACAAAATGCGATTTGATAACGCCGGTCCGTGCTACCGAACTGCTGGGTACCATGATGGGTGGCTATAATGTTCAGTCGCTTATTGAACTGCTGGACATTGAGGAAACTGCGCCAGCCGCTGAAAAAGCGCTGTGCAAAACCCTGATGGTCTATGACGCCTACCATGACGTGGTGGAAAAGGCTGAAACCAACGAATATGCCAAGCGTGTGCTGCAATCCTGGGCTGAAGCCGAGTGGTTTACCTCACGGCCCAAGCTGGAAGATAAAATCACCCTAACCGTATTCAAAGTACCGGGTGAGACCAATACCGATGATTTGTCGCCGGCGACAGAAGCCTGGAGCCGCCCGGATATTCCATTGCACGCCAAGGCCATGTTGCAGAGCAAAACGGATGATCCCATTGCTGCAATCG
>JABURN010000244.1 GCA_014762585.1 Methylophaga sp. | reverse complement strand
TTGCCAGTGCCGTTGCCCCTGCTCTAACTGCGCTTGGCCCTGTCCCTTCAGACTCGCTTCCTCAGCGGCCTGCGTGCCCGTCGCATTACTGAAACTCAGTTCCTTTGCCTGCCAGTTCAGGGAAAATGCCTGTAGCTGGCCTGCCTGGCCTTCGAAACGGCCGTCGAGATTAATCCGTCCCTGATAATCCCAGTTAGCTACTAACGCTAATTGTGAGTCGTTAAGAAAAAGCGGTAGCCAGTCTGCGAGCGCACTCAGGACAAGGCTGTCTGCCGATATTGACACGTTCCAGCCAGAACCGGTTACATCAGCATCGAGCTTAATCTGCGACTCAGCCAGCCTCAGACCATGGATGCGCAATTTGTAGTGACTCAGCTCAGACTGAGACTGGATACTGAAATGGAAACTCTGCTCACCCAGTTGCTGATGGCTGAAAGAGGCCGTGCCGGATTCACATTGCCACTGCTGGGCTTTAATTCTGAAAGCGTCGCATGTCAGTTTAAGCTGGTGCAGACTGCCATAGGGTTCAGGCAAGTCGAGCTTTTCTGCAGCCGCTTTAAATTGCAGGCCCTGTGCAGTCAGATCAACGGATAAATCAAACTGTTTTGCAAAAGTATTGTCCAGGGTCCACTGGTCAGCCTGCAGGCGAATGCTATCAATTGCATACAGTGGCGAATGCCACATCAGCAGGCAGCATGAGAAGGCTGTCCATGCCCGAGGCCAGCGCATAAATCAGGCCGGGAAAACCCCGGTTGACAGATAACGGTCGCCGCGGTCACAGGCTATACTGACGATGACCGCGTTTTCCAGCTGTTTCGACAACTTCAGAGCAACGGCCAGTGCCCCGCCGGAAGACACCCCGGCAAAGATGCCTTCCTGACTGGCCAATTCCCGCATCGTTGATTCGGCTTCTTCCTGACTGACATCCAATGTCTGGTCAACTCGCTCAGGCTCGAAGATATCCGGCAGGTAAGCCTGCGGCCAGCGACGAATACCGGGAATACTGGCTCCTTCCGAAGGTTGTACACCAATGATCTGAATGGCCGGGTTTTGTTCTTTGAGATAACGCGACACCCCCATAATGGTCCCGGTGGTCCCCATAGAGCTGACAAAGTGGGTCACTTTGCCCTGAGTATCGCGCCAGATCTCAGGGCCGGTACCCTGATAATGCGCCAATGGATTATCGATATTCGCAAACTGATTCAGTACTTTGCCTTTGCCTGCTTTAGCCAGTTCCAAGGCCAGATCACGGGCTGACTCCATGCCATCGGTAAGAATGATTTCTGCACCGTAAGCTCGCATGGTGGCACGGCGTTCGCTGCTACTGTTTTGCGGCATGATCAGAATCATGTGATAACCCAGAATCGCGGCCACCATGGCCAGTGCAATACCGGTGTTGCCACTGGTGGCCTCGATCAGCGTATCACCGGGCTGGATATCACCACGCAATTGCGCCTGGCGGATCATACTGTCGACCGGTCGATCTTTTACCGAGCCGGCAGGATTATTCCCTTCCAGCTTGAGTAATAAGGTATTACTGGTCTCACCGGGCAGCCGCTGCAAACGCACCAGCGGCGTATTGCCGATAGAGGATTCAATCGTTGGAAATGCCGTCATCCGCTTACTTCCATTAATATGACATAGGCACTGGCATACTCATGATCGTCGCTGAGACTCAGCAATGCCTGACCAATGCGATGCTCGGCCATAATAGTCTGACCTACTGATTCAAAACTTAATTCCGGTTTGCCCAGACCATTGTTGCGGACCACGATATGACGCAGGCTAAGTCCATCACGAAAACCGGTGCCCAGCGCTTTGGCAGCAGCTTCTTTGGCAGCAAAGCGCTTGGCCAGAAAGGCGGCGGGCTTTAGTTGCAGTTTAAACTCGGCAAACTCCGATTCACTCAGGATTCGTTCCGCAATGCGGTCGCCGTGTTTATCCAACAGGCTTTGCATGCGTGGAATATGAACCAGGTCAGTGCCGATACCTATGATCATCCGCGGCGGGCTTCCTGCATCAGTTGTTTCATATCACGCACTGCGTCTTTGAAACCGGTAAAGACTGAGCGGGCGACAATCGCATGGCCGATATTAAGCTCCACCAGTTGCGGAATCGCGGCGATCGCCTGGGTGTTGTGATAATTCAAACCATGTCCGGCATTGACCTGCAAACCACGGGCATGGGCCTGCTCTGCGGCTTCGCTGATGATCGCGAGTTCCCTTGCCATTTCGCTGTCAGTTTCGGCATCGGCATAACGACCGGTATGCAGTTCCACCACCGGTGCACCGCAGGCCAGGGCGGCTTCAATCTGGCTGATGTCAGGATCAATAAACAATGAGACCCGAACATTCGCTCTGGCAAGTCGATCACAGGCCTGTTTGATTCGATCGAATTGACCGGCCACATCGAGCCCGCCCTCGGTGGTGAGCTCTTCACGTTTTTCCGGCACCAGACAGCAGTCTGCGGGGTGATATTTCTCTGCCATCGCCAGCATTTCGTCGGTGACGGCCATTTCCAGGTTCATCTTGGTCTGGAGAATGTCGGCCAGCATGGCCACATCACGCTCCTGGATATGACGGCGATCTTCACGCAGATGCACAGTAATGCTATCGGCACCCGCCTGCTCTGCTTCAATCGCCGCCTGAACCGGATCCGGATAACGCGTGCCACGCGCCTGACGCAAGGTAGCGATGTGGTCGATATTGACACCAAGATAAATGGACATGGATCTCCCGTTATTATTTGTTATTTGATTGCATGAGCCCGGCAAACAGCTGACGGCTGTGCAGTGGTCGCCCGCCCAGATAATAATTTATCACTGTCCGCATCAGGGTTTTAATCTGTTTCAGGCTGGTCTCATCAAATCCCTGCTCTTCACGCAGGTGTCTGAGACTCCTGCCGGACACCACCGCGGCACTGCTGCCCTGATAAACATGCGGCCCACTGTCAGGATGGTATACATAATCCAACTCGTCCTCTAGCGGCTGCCCTGTCTCGACATCAGACTCCAGTTGCAGGCCGTAACCTAACTGGCTCAATAAAGCTTTTTCAAACAAGCGCAGGGTAAGCTGTTGCTGACGGTTATCAGTCTGCAGTCGCGCCAGCGCCTGCTGGTAAGCATCAAATAATGCCGGTTCAGACTCATGCAGGGGTAACAGTTTGTAGAGCAGTTCATTCATGTAGAGCCCGCACAAACTGGCGTTACCCTGCAGACGATAAGCCGGCTCTGATGTCTCAACCTGGCTCAACGTGACCAGTTCACCCTGACCATACCAGCTGAGCCACAATGGTTGGAACAACTGCATCATATTGCGCCGGCGTTTGGATTGCTGGCGCTGACCGCGAGCAACCAGACTGACTCTGCCATGATCCCGGCTCAGGACATCCACCAGCAAACTGGTTTCACGATAAGGCCGGTGGTGAAGTACAAAAGCGGCGGTCAGTTCCACGTTAAGACTTTAGAGATCGTCTTTGTAGCCAAGATTCTTGAGCATACGCTCGTTGTCCGACCAGCCCTCGCGGACTTTGACCCACAGCTGCAGGTACACCTTGCAGCCGAACAATTGTTCCATCTCCAGCCTGGCTTCGCGGCCGATGAGTTTCAGTTGCTCACCGTTTTTGCCAATCACAATCGATTTCTGGCCACTGCGCTCAACATAAACCACGGCGCTAATGCAGAACATTTCGCCATCATCCTCGAACAGTTCGACCTCGACCGTCAG